>CAMGAL010000150.1 GCA_946007445.1 uncultured Mediterranea sp. | reverse complement strand
TTTGTTTTTTTTGTATATGTTGTTGTTGTTATTTTATTAGTTCTTGTTTTTTGAGTTGAAGCGGGGGGACTTAGGCAACACCTCGGCCATGTATGCCCGCACATTCTTCGAAGAACTGGACATCGACTCCGTCACCGTGGCCCCCTACATGGGCGAAGACAGCGTGACACCCTTCCTGAGCTACGAAGGCAAGTGGGTCATCCTCTTGGCCCTGACCAGCAACAAGGGTAGCCACGACTTCCAGCTCACCACCGACACCGAGGGCGAACGCCTCTTCGAGAAGGTGCTGCGCAAGAGCCAGCAGTGGGCCGACGACCAGCAGATGATGTACGTCGTAGGTGCCACCCAGGGTCGCGCCTTCGAGGACATCCGCAAGATTGTGCCCCACCACTTCCTCCTCGTGCCCGGCATCGGTGCCCAAGGCGGTTCGCTGGAAGAGGTCTGCAAGTATGGCATGAACAGCCAGTGTGGCCTCATCGTCAACAGCAGCCGAGGCATCATCTACGCCGACAAGACGGAGCGTTTTGCCGAAGCCGCCCGTCAGGCTGCCCAAGAGGTGCAGCAGCAGATGGCCGAACAGCTGAAGAAGCTCTAAAAGAAAGCGCACGCTTTCGCATTCAGGGAAACCACAGATTTTCACAGACGAAACGGATCGGTACAGGAGCAAGATCTGTTTATCATCTGTGTGAATCTGTGGTTTTATTATGGCCCTTTCGGATTAGTAAAGCTGCAATTTTGACAGTACAAATTGACCCAAAATCGGAAATTCTGTCAGCATTTACTCCTTGGCAAAACATTTGCCCCTCGTAGAGTGTTCCCCACGGAGGGAACCCAGAGAAAGCAAAGAAAGGAGAACAACAGATATGAATTTCAACAACTTTACAATCAAAGCACAAGAAGCCGTGCAAGAGGCGGTCAACACCGCACAAAGCCACGGCCAACAAGCCATCGAGCCGGTGCATCTGCTGCAAGGTGTGATGAAATCCGGAGAGAACGTCACCAACTTCATCTTCCAGAAGTTGGGCATGAACACGCAGCAAGTGGCCCTCGTCCTGCAGAAGCAGGTAGAGTCGCTGCCGCGAGTACAAGGAGGTGAGCCCTACCTGAGCCGCGAGAGCAACGAGGTGCTGCAACGCGCTACGCAGTACAGCAAGGAGTTGGGCGACGAGTTCGTCTCCATCGAACCCATCCTGCTGGCCCTGCTGACTGTGAAGAGCACCGCCTCCAGCATCCTGAAAGATGCCGGCATGACGGAGAAGGAGTTGCGTGCCGCCATCAGCGAACTGCGCAAGGGCGACCGCGTCACCTCCCAATCCAGCGAAGACACCTACCAGTCGCTGCAGAAGTATGCCATCAACCTGTGTGAGGCAGCCCGTAGTGGCAAGCTGGACCCTGTGATAGGTCGTGACGAAGAGATACGTCGTGTGCTGCAAATCCTGAGCCGACGCACCAAGAACAACCCCATCTTGATAGGCGAGCCGGGTACCGGTAAGACCGCCATTGTGGAGGGACTGGCTCATCGAATCCTGCGCGGCGACGTGCCCGAGAACCTGAAGAACAAGCAGGTTTACTCACTCGACATGGGTGCCCTGGTGGCCGGAGCCAAGTACAAAGGCGAGTTTGAGGAGCGATTGAAGGCCGTCATCAACGAGGTGAAGAAGTCGGAAGGCGACATCATCCTCTTCATCGACGAAATCCACACCCTGGTGGGAGCCGGCAAGGGCGAAGGCGCCATGGATGCCGCCAATATCCTGAAGCCTGCCCTGGCACGTGGCGAACTGCGTAGCATCGGTGCCACTACACTGGACGAGTATAAGAAGTACTTCGTGATGGACAAGGCCCTGGAGCGACGTTTCCAGATAGTCATGGTCAACGAGCCGGACACCCTGAGCACCATCTCCATCCTGCGTGGACTGAAGGAGCGCTACGAGAACCATCACCATGTGCGCATCAAGGACGATGCCATCATTGCCGCCGTGGAGCTGAGCAACCGATACATCACCGACCGATTCCTGCCCGACAAGGCCATTGACCTGATGGACGAGGCCGCCGCCAAGCTGCGTATGGAGGTGGACAGCGTGCCCGAAGAGCTGGACGAGATATCGCGTAAAATCAAGCAACTGGAGATTGAGCGCGAAGCCATCAAGCGCGAGAACGACACGCAGAAACTGGAGCAGATAGGCAAGGAACTGGCCGAGCTGAAGGAGCAGGAGAGTTCGTACAAAGCCAAGTGGCAGAGCGAGAAGACCCTGGTCAACAAAATTCAGCAGAACAAGGTGGAGATAGAGAACCTGAAGTTTGAGGCCGACAAGGCCGAACGCGAAGGTGACTATGGACGTGTGGCCGAGATACGCTACGGCAAACTGCAAGCCCTGAACAAGGAGATCGAGGAGACCCAGCAGAAGCTGCACCAGATGCAGGGCGACCGAGCCATGATCAAGGAGGAGGTCGATGCCGAAGACATTGCCGACGTGGTATCGCGCTGGACGGGCATCCCCGTCAGCAAGATGCTGCAGAGCGAGAAGGAGAAGCTGCTACACCTGGAAGACGAACTGCACAAGCGGGTCATCGGACAGGAGGAGGCCATCGAAGCCGTGAGCGACGCCGTACGTCGTAGCCGTGCCGGCCTGCAAGACCCCAAGCGGCCTATCGGTTCGTTCCTCTTCTTGGGTACCACCGGTGTCGGTAAGACCGAGCTGGCCAAGGCCCTGGCAGAGTTCCTCTTCGACGATGAGACCATGATGACCCGTATCGACATGAGCGAGTATCAGGAGAAGCACAGCGTATCGCGACTGGTCGGAGCGCCTCCCGGATATGTAGGCTACGACGAGGGTGGCCAGCTGACCGAAGCCGTACGCCGCAAGCCCTACTCCGTGGTACTGTTTGACGAGATTGAGAAGGCCCACCCCGACGTGTTCAACATCCTACTGCAAGTGCTCGATGACGGCCGACTGACCGACAACAAAGGTCGGACGGTGAACTTCAAGAACACCATCATCATCATGACCTCCAACATGGGCAGCAGCTACATCCAGAGTCAGATGGAGAAGCTGAACACCGGCAACAAGGAAGCCTTGATTGAAGAGACCAAACGCGAGGTGATGAACATGCTGAAGAAGAGCATCCGGCCCGAGTTCCTCAACCGTATCGACGAGACCATCATGTTCCTGCCCCTGACCGAGCCGCAAATCAAGCAGATTGTCACGCTGCAAATCGGCAACGTACAGAAGATGTTGTCCGACAACGGTGTGGAGCTGCAGCTTACCGATGCCGCCGTACAGTTCCTGGCACAAGCCGGCTTCGACCCCGAGTTCGGTGCCCGTCCTGTCAAGCGAGCCATCCAGCACTACTTGCTGAACGACCTCTCCAAGAAACTCCTGGCCCAGACGGTAGATCGGGAACGTCCCATCACAGTGGATGTATCACCCACCCACGACGGACTCGCATTCCACAACTGAGCCCTTCGATAATCAGTCAAAGGCTGTGCCAACCTCATAGGCACAGCCTTTTCTTTTTTCCACAGCCCGCTCTATCAATCCTTGTTTCTTACTCAAAATGGATAGCAGGTGCTGATTATTTCTTATTCCACCCCTTCCAATGGGCCACACCGCATATCAATGCCTGCACGGCCACACAGACGCCGATGAACACCCATCCGTAGCCACTGGCAAAGGCCACCGGAGCGAAAGTGACGAGCGAAATCTCCACCGGAGCTATAAAGAGGTAAGCCACGGCATACTCATCCAGACATCGCGAACGCATCTCGGGATCGACCACACGAAGCAAGGCGATGCCCATTGCCATGGTACCCGTGTACCATCCCCAGGTGAAGATTGCTTTCTCGAACCAATAGTCAGGCATCACCCGACGAGACATGGCCAAGACGTAGAACAACGTAACGACCAGTCCCGACAGGAGCAACAGCGCCAGCGGCAGCCAATACTGCAAGACCACCGAGAGCTTGATAGCAGCAATGCCACAAGTGACCAGCAGGTCGGTGAACGTACCACTGAGGTGACCGATGGTCTGCGGACAGACATAGGTGTAAACGCCGAAGCGACGAAACAAAGTGACGACCAGTATACCCACGACAAAGGCACAGCTGAATACAGGCAACTGCAGCACCGGCATGACCCACGTGACCGCCTGACTGATGCCGTAGCCTCCCAAGGCCACCGCCATCACAATGATGAGATTGAACGTCAGCGAGTCGATGGAGATGGAAGAACAGGTACTGGTCCCCATGGAGGTGCGCTTCTCCTCAGGCAGTAGACCCACACGCAGCTCGCGAGGCAAAGCGGAGAAGTCGCTCAAGAAAGCGGTATGTCCCCGCCTCGTAGCCCACTTGACAACGAGCAGGCCACAGATGCCGGCAGCAATGATACCCACCGTGGCCGATGTCATGGCTAGGGTCAGCATATCCTCGTAGCCAAACCCGCTGAACGCACTGCCAATGGCAGCCGCCGTGCCATGTCCGCCACAGAAGCCACTGGGCATGGCCAGACCAAAAGCATCGTTCAGATGCGGCCAACAGAGTTTCAGCACTGTCAGCCCCATCACGCCACCGAATATCCACTGCAGCAACATGCCACTCTGCGAATAGAACCAGATGCGCCCTATGTTCGCACGATTGTCACCACTGTTGCGCGAGGTGAAGGGCAGGCAGCCGAAAATGAAAGCTATCAGAATCCCCGCATAGGTACCCACATGGGTTGAGAGTGGAATCCATCCCAAGCCGTTGGGGCCAAAGGCCAATCCTAAAAAGCCAGCTATAAGGGAAGGGGGAATGAACAGTTGTTGCACAGGCTTGAGTGTCACTCTGATCCATTTGCCTATGAGTAGTAGCACGGCAACCATACCGGCGTCAACAAAAAGCGTCCAAGGTGTAAAGTCATTCATCGAGGAAATCATATAAAAGGTGAATCAACACACAAAGGTATATAAAAACTTCTATTCCCCCATGGCCTGCCGGATTTTCCTATAGCAGAGAGGCAACAGACGGGCCAGCCTGTCCAGATGGTCTCGGCGGATGCTGCGCGACGAGAAGGGCACCACCACAGTGGTCAACTCATCAGTGCCTGCCTGGCGGCCATACTTGAAGGCGTATGTCAGGTTGCCCTCGGCATCCTTGCAACTATCCGGGACACAGACCGAAGGACGCGAGATGAAGGGTTGCAAGCTGCCCTCCTGTGTCTGTGGGTTCAGGATGTCCCGCTCGCGCAGCAGGCGATAGCACTCGTAGGCGGTGCGCTGGGCAGGGTCGATGAAGCGGCAACTGTCAGCAATCAGGGACGCATACGGCCGATGTCCGTCGCGGTCGGTATAGGCACGCAGCTCCTGCAAGTGCTGATGCAACGTGTCAAGCAGGAAGGGATAATGCGTACAGCCCAGTATGATGGCCTCCAACGGCGAGGCAGGTGCCGACTGCCGGACCTTCTCCATGAGATTCAACAGATTGAAACGGGCATAGTTGGCAGCCGAGTTCAACTGGATGCGGAGGGGCTTGCCATCTGCATCATACTCGATGAAGGCTTTCCCCTCGCTGAAGTCGAACCCGTAAGCCGCCAGCAGCGCAGGGTGGATCTCCTCGTCGCCGGGGCCGA
>CAMGAL010000149.1 GCA_946007445.1 uncultured Mediterranea sp. | reverse complement strand
GTCGTCGGCCCCCAGGTGACGGAGGGTCTCCACATCGTCGCGCTTGTCGAGGATGAGCATGGAGAGGGAGCCTACGATGTTGAAGCAGGCTATGACGAGGATGAAGGTGAGGAAGAGGTAGGAGATGAGCTTCTCCACCTCCATGATGCGGAACACATCGGCCTGCTGCTCGTAGCGGTCTTCCACGCGAAAACGGTCGCCCAGGATGCGGCGCACCTGCCGCTTGACGGCCTGCGTGTCGCTGCCGGGCTTCAGCTTCAGCTCGACGGCCGACACCTCGGTATCGTAGCGAAAGAGGCGACGGGCAAAGGAGAGGGAGGTGAGGATGTAGTGGGAGTCGTACTTCTGCTGGTTGACCGCAAAGACCACACCCGGCGAGAAGAGGTAATCGTGGCTGAAGGCGGCCGAGGGGTTGGCGATGTTGACGCGGACATTGCGCTTGGGGGCATAGACCTGCAGGGGGTCGATGAATTGCAGCCCCGTGCCCAGCATGGAGACCAGATCCACGCCCAGCACGCCATAGTTCACCACCTCGTCCTTCAGCAGGAATCGGCCGGCCCCATAGAGCAGGCTGTCGATGTCGGTGAGTTGTTCAAAGTTGTCTTCCACCCCCTTGATGACCACCATGACCTGGCGCTCCTTGTAGCGCACCATGGCATTCTCTTCCAGCGTCTCGCTCCACACCTCTATCTGAGGCAGGGCCTTGACCTCCTGCAGGCGTTGCTCGCGCGGGTCGAACACCTTGCCCTGCACGGCGGTAATCTTCAGTTCGGGGTCGAAGGCCGTGAAGAATCCGGCCACCATGTCGCGGAAGCCGTTGAACACGGACAGCGTACAGATCAAGGCCAGCGTGGCCAAGGCCACCCCACACACCGAGACGGCGGAGATGACATTGACCGCATGGTGCTTCTTCTGAGAGAAGAGGTATCGGCGGGCGATGAAGAGCGGCAGATTCATTGTTTAGTTTTTGAGTTTTTGAGTTTATGAGTTCTTGGGTTCTTAAACTAAAAACTGAAACTGATATACCGAAATTATTTCAGCAGTTCGTCGATATGCTCCAAGTAGTCCAGCGAGTCGTCAAGGAAGAACTTCAGTTCGGGAATGATGCGCAGCTGGAAGCGTACGCGCGTACCCAGCTCGTAGCGGATGGACTTCATGTTGGCATTGACGTTCTTGATGATCTCCTCACCGCGGTCGGAGGGGAACACGCTGAGGTAAGCACGAGCCACACTGAGGTCGGGGCTGATGCGGACGGCACTGACCGACACCAGCACGCCGTGCATGGCTTTGGTTTGCAACAGGAAGATGTCGCTCAGCTCCTTCTGGAGCAGGCGGGCTATTTTGTTCTGACGGGTTGTTTCCATTTTGAGTTTTTGAGTTTGTAAGTTTTTAAGTTATTGAGTTTTTAAGTTTGGGGTACACCTAGTACAATCTGTTTCTTGGCATCAATAAAACCAACTGCCCCCTTCAAGTCTTCCAATTCAGGCATACCCAAGTATTTGATGTTCTTCTCACACAAATCGCGCTCATCGGAAGTCAGCAGGGCATCACCCTCCAGCGTATCGTAACAGAGCAGGATACGCGACCACAGAGCATAGGAATAGAGGAGGGTGCCCCTCCAACTCTGATTGACATCGGCTACGGCTTGCTGAATCTGATCTTCCACTATCCAGCCCAACTCCCTCAACTCAGAGCGAGTGAAGTGGGGTGTCCAGTACTCGGTGGTAAGCAGCAACTCCAGATAATCCTTACGCATGAAGGAACACAATTCACTCATAGGTGCCTCAAAATTCCAATGGTCGCGGGGTTCCGTCCCGATACGGAAATACTTGTAGAGCTTCAGCAAAGCATGTCCTCCCTCACTACGGCGAGTAAGTTCCTCCAAACCATTGAAGTAGCCTATCATGATATGGATGGCATCATACTGACTCAACGAAGCTGTGGGATAGGCTGTGAAGTTGTTATATAGCGGCCAATACATACAGGTGTGCGACAAGCCCTCGGCGCTCATCTTACGGAGCTTGCTTTGGGGGATGGCGGTAGCTTGATACATCTCTTCCAGCGTGCCCAACCGATTCCATATCTTCTGGTTGAGGTTGGGCAAACGATATACATAGCAGGTAAAGGCATCGGGCGAGGTGTTCATATCCACCACCTCGTCCACAGCCACCTCATCATCACCACAAGCGACGAACATGAGAGCGGCCAACCATCCTACGAGAATCGCTTTCCACTGCATACTGCCTGAGCATTAGAGGGGCTTCACAAAGCAGCGGCGGCGCTTGTGCTGCTCGGTCTTGAAGTAATCCCACTGCGCCTGCACCTTGCCGTTCAGCTCCAGCTCGGGATTGCTCTCGGCATACTCGAAGCCCAGCTGCTGATAGACGGGGATGAGGTCGGAGAAGAGCAGGGCATTGACTCCCTTGTTCTGATACTCAGGCTTGACGGCCACGAGCAGGAGGTCGAGTTCCTTTGGATACTTCTTCAGGATGAGGGTGCGGCCCAGGTGGTACCAGCCCCAAGGCAACAGGCGGCCATGACTCTTCTGCAGGGCCTCGGCCAGCGAGGGCATGGAGATGCCTACGGCCAGCAGTTGGTCGTCGGCATCGGTGATGAGGGTCACCATGCGCAGGTCGAGGATAGGCAGATACATCTTGATATACTGGTCTATCTGCTTGGGAGTGAGGGCCGAGTAGCCGTAGAGGGGGCTGTAGGCCTCGTTCATCAGCTTGAAGATGGCCTGCCCATACTGCTGCTCCAGCTCCTTGGCAGAGGTGAACTTCTTGACCTTCAGGTTGTACTTGCGCTGGATGAGGTCGGAGATGCGCTTATGCTTCTCGGGGATGGCGTCGGGCACATAGATCTTGTACTCCACCCAGTCGGCATCCTTCGTATAGCCCAGACGCTCCATGTGCTGCGGATAGTAGGGGTAGTTGTAGATGGTGGCCATGGTGCTGAGCTGGTCGAAGCCCTCGACGAGCATACCCTCGGCATCGAAGTCGGTGAAGCCCAGAGGGCCCTGGATGTGGGTCATGCCGCGCTGGCGGCCCCACTCCTCGACGGTGCGGAGCAGTGCCTCGGACACTTCGGGGTCGTCGATGAAATCTATCCAGCCGAAGCGCACCTCCTTCTTGCCCCAGGTCTCGTTGGCCCGGTGGTTGATGATGGCGGCCACGCGGCCCACCACCTTGCCCTCGCGCAAGGCCAGGAAGTAGTCGGCCTCGCAGAACTCGAAGGCGGCGTTCTTCCGGCGGCTGAAGGTGTGGAGCATGTCGTCATAGAGGTCGGGCACGGAGTAGGGATTCTCCTTGTAGAGCTCGTAGTTGAAGCGGATGAATTTCTTCAGTTCGCTTGAGGTGGTAACTTTTTGTATAGTTATCATGCTATTTCTTGATTTAAAATGAACTTACAGATGGTAGATGAGCCACGCGGTATAGGCCACATAGCCGGCCACCAGGATGCATCCCTCCAGGCGGGTGATGAGGCGCTTGCCGTAGAAGATGCCGACCAGCCAAAGCAGCACACTGCTGCCCACCAGACAGAGCAGGTCGAAAGAGCCGATGCCCTGCAGGCCCAGAGGAGTGATGGTGGCCGAAGCTCCCAAGACGAGGAAGATATTGAAGAGATTGCTGCCGATGACGTTGCCGATGGCTATCTCGGGGTTCTTCTTCAAGGCGGCCACGATGCTGGTGGCCAGCTCGGGCAGCGAGGTGCCACCGGCCACCAAGGTCAGTCCGATGACCCCTTCGCTGACACCCAGGCCCCGGGCAATGCCGCAAGCACCGCTCACGAAGAGGTTGCCACCCACGATGAGTCCAGCCAGTCCGCCCACGATGTAGAGGAGCGAGCGCCACAGAGGCAGGGAGGCAATGGGCTCGTCGGGTGAAGCATGTTCAGGGGCATCTGCCGCTTCCCCCCCGGGGGCGTTGTTTTTTCCTCGGGCGATAGCAAACGTATAGCTCAGGAAAATGGCGAAGAAGCAGAGCAGCAGCAAGCCGTCGGTACGGTCGATGCGATTGGCCGCCGAACCGTTCAGCAAGAGATCGTTGGCACACACCAGGAGGGCCAGCGAGGCCAGGATGCAGAGGGGAATCTCCTTGACCAGCGTGTTGCGCGTCACCAGGATGGGAGCTGTCAGGGCGGTGCAACCCACGATCATCAGCGTGTTGAACAGATTGCTGCCCACCACATTGCCCACAGCTATGTCAGCACTGCCCTTCAGGGCCGAAGCCACGCTGACCGTCAGTTCGGGCGCCGACGTACCGAAGGCCACAATGGTCAGGCCGATGACCATGTCGGAGATATGGAACCGCTTGGCCACGGCTGCGGCCCCATCGGTCAGGCCATTCGCACCCAGCAGTATGAGGAGCAATCCTCCTAAAAGCAAGAATGTATCCATCATCAAAAATCGTTTTTGGGTACAAAACTACATAAAATATTCTATACTCATTTGCCCACCTCCGATTTTCTGCGTAAATTTGCACGGAAACCTATCTGCATAGCATGGAAGAAGAACAAAATATCAGCGAAGCACTGCCGCTGGAAGAGGCTCCGGTGGCATACAACGAAGAGAACATACGCCATCTGGACGACATGGAGCACATCCGTGTGCGTTCGGGTATGTACATCGGCCGCCTGGGCGACGGGCAGCAGAGCGATGACGGCATCTACGTGCTGCTCAAGGAGGTGATGGACAACTCCATCGACGAGTTCAAGATGGGAGCCGGCAAGCGGATTGAGGTCAACATCGAGGAGGGCCTGCGAGTCAGCGTGCGCGACTATGGCCGAGGCATCCCGCAAGGCAAGCTCATCGAGGCGGTGAGCAAGCTGAACACCGGCGGCAAGTACGACTCGAAGGCCTTCAAGAAGAGCGTAGGCCTCAACGGCGTGGGCATCAAGGCGGTGAACGCCCTGAGCAGCCGCTTCGAGGTGGCCAGCTACCGCGACGGCAAGGTGCGCCGCGCCCTCTTCGAGCGAGGCGTGCTACAGAGCGACACCACCGAGGACAGCACGGAGGAGAACGGCACCTACATCTTCTTCGAGCCGGACAACACCCTCTTCACGGGCTATCAGTTCCAGCCCCAGTTTGTGGAGACCCTGTTGCGCAACTACACCTACCTGAACACGGGCCTCACCTTCCTCTACAACGGCCAGCGCATCGTGTCGCGCCACGGCCTGGAGGACCTGCTGAAGGACAACATGACCGCCGAGGGGCTCTACGACATCGTCCACCTCAAAGGCGAGGACATCGAGATAGCCTTCACGCACACCAACCAGTATGGCGAGGAGTACTACTCCTTCGTCAACGGACAGCACACCACCCAGGGCGGTACCCACCAGAGCGCCCTGAAGGAGCACATAGCCCGCACCATCAAGGAGTTCTTCAACAAGAACCAAGAGTATGCCGACATACGCAACGGCCTGGTGGCCGCCATCGCCCTCGACGTGGAGGAGCCGATGTTCGAGAGCCAGACCAAGACCAAGCTGGGCAGCAACAACATGTGGCCCGCCATCCCGCAAGAGAACCGGCCGGCCGGCCCCACCATCAACAAGTATGTGGGCGACTTCGTGAAGAACGAGGTGGATAACTACCTGCACAAGAATCCCCTGGTGGCCGAGGTG
>CAMGAL010000148.1 GCA_946007445.1 uncultured Mediterranea sp. | reverse complement strand
CGGAATCTCCACGACACTGTCGCGCTGGGCATGGTCGTCGGTAGAGAAGCCCACCTTCCACTCGGCATTGGAGGTGGTGCTGCCGGCCTCGCCCACCGACTCGCCGAAGCGAATGCGCACCAGCGAAGGCTGACGACGGGTGGAGCTACCCATCACGAGCTTCAGCCCGCCATGCAGTTCGTGCCCGAAGTCGAGGAGCAGCGAGGCCTTCTCGTGGTCGGTGGAGGTCATCCAGCAGCAGTTCTTGCGGCTCATTTCGGACTGTCCATTGCCCTGCACCAGCAGGTGCTGCTCCTCCTTTATCAGGTTGTTTTCCTTGCCTGCATACTTGCTGACAATCCGCTTGGGCGTGATGTAGACACGTGTCAGTTCGTCTTTCGCCGTCTGCAGGGAAGCATCCTGACGAATGACAGGAGGAATGTCTGCATAGAGCAGTGTGGGCAAGCAGGCACAGATAGCCAGCAGTTTCTTCATGGTTGTAGTAAGTTTCATTCTGTCAATTATAGCAGGGTTCCACCATATTCAGCATCTTGATGGTGGCCTTCATGGCCGCTTCGGTCTGGTCGGCATCGAGAGCATGGGTACGGTAGGTCTTCTCCTGAAAGGTCCATTCAATCGTGGTCTGTACCAAGGCATCGGTCCGTCCGCCGGGAGGGATGGAGACGTTGTAGTTGGAGAGCCAGGGGAACTTACGTCCCAGGCGGTCGCGGTAGATGTGGCGCACGGCACGCACGAAGGCGTCAAACTGGCCGTCGCCGGCTGCATTCTCCTCATACACCTCGCCATTGACCTCCAGCCGCACACAGGCCATGGGGCGCAAACCGTAGGCGATGCTGACCATGTAGCTGATGAGGCGCACGCGCTCGTCGATGGTGGTGTGCTTCAGCACATCGCTCACGATGTAGGGCAGGTCGTCTTGCGTCACCAGCTCCTTCTTGTCGCCCAGCTCGATGATGCGCTGCGTTACCTTGCGCATGGCCTCTTCGCTGAGTTGCAGCCCCAACTCCTCTAGGTTCTTGCGGATGTTGGCCTTGCCACTGGCCTTGCCAAGGGCATACTCGCGCTTGCGGCCAAATCGTTCGGGCAAGAGGGCGTTGCAGTAGAGGTTGTTCTTGTTGTCACCATCGGCATGGACTCCGGCCACCTGCGTGAAGACACTGCCACCCACAATGGGCTTGTTGGGCGGAATGGCGATGCCGCTATAGCTCTCCACCAGGTGGCTCACCTCGTTGAGCTTCTCCTCGTTGATATGGGTGATGGCATTGAAGTGGTCTTTCAGGATGGCCTGCACACTGGCCAGGGGGGCATTGCCTGCCCGCTCGCCCAGGCCGTTGATGGTGGTATGCAGTCCTCTGCATCCGCTCAGCACGGCGGCCAGCACATTGCTGCCGGCCAAGGCGTAGTGGGTGTGGGCATGGAAGTCGAAATGGACCTCAGGATAGCGCTTCATCATCTTGCGCATATACTCGATGACCTGCAGGGGATTAAGCACGCCCAGTGTGTCGGGCAGCATGAAGCGGCGGATGGGGGTCTGCACCAGTGCATCCATCAGCCCGAACACATAGTCGGGCGAATCCTTGATGCCATTGCTCCAATCCTCCAGATAGACATTCACCTCCAGTCCCTGTTCGGTGGCATACTCCACCTCTTTCAGGATGTCGGCAATGTGTTGCTGCAGCGTCTTCTTCAGCTGGTAGATACAGTGGCGTTCGGAGCCTTTGCAGAGGAGGTTGATGACCCTTCCTCCCGTACCTCGAATCCAGTCGATAGAGGTATGTCCATCGACGAATCCCAGCACCTCCACCCGCTGTAGCAGTCCATGCTGGGCTGCCCAGCTGCAGATATCCTTCACGGCTTGAAACTCGCCTTCAGAGACCCTGGCCGAAGCTACCTCCACACGATCCACATTGAGCTCCTCCAGCAGCAGACGCGCTATCATGAGCTTCTCGTGAGGCACAAACGACACTCCGCTGGTCTGTTCGCCATCGCGCAGCGTGGTGTCCATTATTTCTATTTGTGGTTGATTCATAACGTTTACCATTGATTATCATTAGAACGCAGAAGGCGCCTTCTGCGTCGTCTGCGTTCTTCAAAAAACCTACTGCTTGCCTTGCTCGAACGCCTCAATCTTGTCCTTGTTCTCCACCAGGAAGTCGATATCGTCCAGGCCATTCATCAGGCAGTGCTTCTTGTAGGCATTGATTTCAAAGTGCTCGCTGTGGCCCGTGGCCAGGTTGGTGATGGTCTGGGCAGGCAGATTGACCTCGACCTGCATCTTGGGGTCGGCGGCGATGGAGTCGAAGAGCTCCTGCAGGAAGGCGGGAGTGACCACGACGGGGAGCACGAAGTTGTTCAGCTCGTTGTTCTTGTGGATGTCGGCAAAGAAGCTGCTGACCACCACGCGGAAGCCATAGCCCGCAATGGCCCAGGCGGCGTGCTCGCGGCTGGAGCCGGAGCCAAAGTTCTTGCCAGCCACCAACACCTCGCCTCCGTAGAGAGGGTTGTTGAGCACAAAGTCCTTGTTAAGCGTGCCATCGGGCAGGTAGCGCCAATCGCGGAACAAGTTGTCGCCAAAGAACTTCTCCTCTTTGGTCGTGGCCTTCAGGAAACGGGCAGGGATAATCTGGTCGGTGTCCACATTCTCCAAGGGAAGGGGCACACAGGTACTGGTGATGATATTGAATTTCTGTTTCATTGCTATATCTATAAGGGATGGGAGTATCAGATAAGTTCACGCGGATCGGTAATCACGCCGGTCACGGCAGCTGCTGCGGCGGTCAGCGGGCTGGCCAGCAACGTACGGGCACCCGGACCTTGACGTCCCTCAAAGTTGCGGTTGCTGGTCGATACGGCATACTTGCCGGCAGGCACCTTGTCGTCGTTCATGGCCAGACAGGCTGAGCATCCCGGCTGACGGATGGCAAAGCCGGCCTCCTCGAGCACCTTGTCCAGACCCTCTTGACGAATCTGCTCGTCCACCATCCAGGAGCCGGGCACCAGCCAGGCCACCACATGGTCGGCCTTGCGGCGTCCCTTCACGATGGAGGCGAAGGCACGGAAGTCCTCGATGCGGCCGTTGGTGCAAGCGCCCAGGAAGACATAGTCCACCGGCTTGCCCAGCAGGCTCTCGCCGGGCTGGAATCCCATGTAGCCCAACGACTTGCCAAACGAAGCCTGAGCAGCCTCGCCCATGTCCTCGGTGGTGGGGATGTGCTGCGTGATGCCCATGCCCATGCCGGGATTGGTGCCGTAGGTTATCATAGGCTCGATGTCGGCAGCATCGTAGCGCACCTCCTTGTCGAAGACGGCATCGTCGTCGCTGCGGAGGGTCTTCCAATAGGCCAATGCCTTCTCCCACGCTTCGCCCTTGGGAGCATATTCGCGGCCCTTGATGTAGGCAAAGGTGGTCTCGTCGGGGGCCACCATGCCGCCACGCGCACCCATCTCGATGGAGAGGTTGCAGAGGGTCAGACGGCCCTCCATGCTCAAGCTGCGCACGGCCTCGCCGGCATACTCCACAAAGTAGCCCGTTGCACCGCTGGTGGACATCCGCGACATCATGTAGAGGGCCAGGTCCTTGGCCGTCACGCCCGCCCCCAGCCGTCCGTCCACGGTGATGCGCATGGTCTTGGGGCGGGTCTGCAGGATGCACTGCGAAGCCATCACCATCTCCACCTCACTGGTGCCAATGCCGAAAGCCACAGCACCCATAGCGCCGTGCGTCGAGGTGTGGGAGTCGCCACAGACGATGGTCATGCCCGGCAGGGTCAGACCACGCTCGGGACCTACCACATGGATGATGCCGTTCTTCTTGTTCATCATGCCGAAGTGGGTCAGGCCGAACTCCTCGGCGTTGTGGGCCAGAGTGTCCACCTGCGTCTTGCTGATGGGGTCTTCGATGGGCTTGTCCTGGTCGTGCGTGGGCGTGTTGTGGTCGGGCATACAGTAGATTTTCTCCGGACGGAAACACTTCAAGCCGCGGGCACGCAAGCCTTCGAATGCCTGCGGACTGGTCACTTCGTGACAGTAGAGTCTGTCAATATAGAGTTGCGTGGGCCCATCCTCCACCTGCTGGACGACATGGGCATCCCAGATTTTATCAAATAAGGTGTTCATTTATTCAATGTATAATTTATAATTAAAAATTTAAAATTGAAAATTTAAAGTAGCTCGTAGCTATTTGAACTTGTTGATACAGTCGATATAGGCCTCGACGGAAGCGGCAATGATGTCGGTGTTGGCTCCGAAGCCATAGTACATGTGGCCGTCGTACTCCACCTGCATGTGCACCTTGCCCATGTCGTCGCTGCCCTTGCTGATGGCTTGGATGGTGAACTCCTTCAGCGTCATCTGCCGGTTGATAATCTTCTTCAGCGCCTTGATGGCTGCATCCACCGGACCGTTGCCGCTGGCACAGGCCTCGAACTTCTCGCCCGAGATCTTCAGGCCCAGGCTGGCCACAGACTGCACACCCACGCCGCTGGTCACCTGCAGGTAGTCCAGCTTGATGTGGTGGTTTTGCGAGCGGTCGGCCCCGGCCAGCACCAGGATGTCGTCGTCGTTGATGTCCTTCTTCTTGTCGGCCAGGCGGAGGAACTCCTCATACACCTTGTCCAGCTTCTCCTGCTCCAGGTTGACACCCAGCATTTGCAAACGGTTCTTCAAGGCGGCACGTCCGCTACGGGCCGTCAGCACGATGGCATTGTCGTCGATGCCCACGTCGTGCGGGTCGATAATCTCGTAGGTCTGCACATTCTTCAGCACGCCGTCCTGGTGGATGCCGGAGGAGTGGGCAAAGGCGTTGCGTCCCACAATGGCCTTGTTGGGCTGTACGGGCATGTTCATCAGGCTCGACACCATGCGGCTGGTAGGATAGATCTTCTGCGTATTGATGTTGGTCTCGATGTCGATGTCCTTGTGGCACTTGATGATCATGGCCACCTCCTCCAGCGAGGTGTTGCCGGCCCGTTCGCCGATGCCGTTGATGGTCACCTCCACCTGGCGGGCTCCGTTGAGCACACCAGCCATGGTGTTGGCCGTAGCCATACCCAGGTCGTTGTGGCAGTGGGTAGAAATGATAGCATTCTGTATGCCGTCCACATGCTCCATCAGGTACTTGATCTTGGCACCATACTCCGAGGGCAGGCAGTAGCCGGTGGTGTCGGGGATGTTGACCACCGTGGCGCCGGCCTTGATGACGGCCTCCACCACGCGGGCCAGGTACTCATTCTCCGTGCGGCCTGCATCTTCGGCATAAAACTCCACGTCGTCCACGAAGCGGCGTGCATACTTCACCGCCGCCACCGCCCGCGCGATAATCTCCTCGCGGATGGAGTTGAAGTTGTTCTTGATGTGCGAGGCGGAAGTACCGATGCCCGTATGGATGCGCTTGCGCTTGGCATAGCGCAGGGCGTCCACGGCTACGTCGATGTCCTTCTGCACGGCGCGGGTCAGGGCGCAAATGGTAGGCCACGTCACGGCCTTGGAAATCTCGATGACCGAATTGAAGTCACCCGGGCTGGAGATGGGGAATCCCGCCTCAATCACATCCACGCCCAGCAGTTCCAACTGCTTGGCCACCTGAATCTTTTCCACCGTATTCAGCTGACATCCGGGCACTTGTTCACCATCGCGAAGCGTGGTATCGAACACAAATAAT
>CAMGAL010000147.1 GCA_946007445.1 uncultured Mediterranea sp. | reverse complement strand
GCGGGCATCCGCGCCACGCCGGCCCGGCCGGCCGCCGGGCACCCCCAGGCGCGGCGCCTTCTCCATCTTGCGCAGAATGATGTATTGCAAAGGAGTCTCGCCCACCTCGCGCTTGAAGAGGCGGATGAAGTGGTCTTTCGTCAGACAGGACTGTTCAGCCAGCTGATCCACTTCGATGGGCTCGTAGATATGCTTGCGGATGTAGCCTATAATCGTTTCGATGCGGTTATCCTTGCAATGGGTACGAGGCACCGCACGCTGCAGGAAGTGAGAAAGGAGTTGGAGAACAATGCCACGCGACTCCACTTTGTCATAGAAGGCACGCTGCTTGTTCACCAGCAGATTGTGGATCAAAGTGGGATTGTTATCGTAGGAGGCAGGATCCGACTGAGGCAGGCGCATGTGCGGATTGATGGCACAGAGGCGTTGCATCAGCAGCAAGTCCAGTTGACCAGCGGGAATCTCCATAGGCAGCTCCCACTCGTCCAGCAGTCCTTCATTTTCTCCCCGTTCCTCGTACAGATGGATGTAGTAGTGACAGAAGTGGGAGTCGCAGATGTAGCTATGCTCCATGAAGGCCGGGATGAAGTAGAGGTTATCGGGTGTCAGCAGCATGGTACGGTCGGGCAGTTCCACTTGCGCCGTCCCCTCTGTCACATAGTATAGACGCATGAAAGGACTGCTCACATGTTTCCAATTCCAATCAGCGTTTTGTACAGCCAATCCGACATTCAGCAGCAGCGGGCGCAACTGTTCAACCATGAGACTCATATCATTCGTAGATTTTTAGGCTTCAAAAATAGTCAAATCCTGCCGCCTCAGCAACTATTCCAGCGCTATTTTAGGGCAGATGTCGATTTTCTCCTATGAATTACCGCTATCATCCTACATTCGAAAAGCCATTTGCCCCTACTTTTGCACCAGATAATTCATAATCTATATAATAACAACTGCCTATGAAAAGCAAACAACTACTCTTATCCCTCCTGTTGGCCGGTGCCACAGCTTCGGCACAGACGCCCTATCAAGTAGCCGTGTCGGAAGCCGACGAACCGATGGCACAAGGCAAGTTCCAACCCACTTGGGAATCATTGGTCAACTACCAGACACCCGAATGGTTCCGCAATGCGAAGTTCGGCATCTGGGCCCACTGGGGTCCGCAATGTGTGGAAGGTTCCGGCGACTGGATGGCACGCAGCCTCTACATGGAAGGCACGCGCGAATACAAGTATCACGTAGAGCATTACGGCCACCCTTCGGAGGTGGGATTCAAAGACATCATCCCGCTGTTCAAGGCAGAGAGATGGGAGCCGGACAAGCTGGTGGCTTTCTACAAGGAGATAGGCGCCCAGTACTTCTTCGCCCTAGGCAACCACCACGACAACTTCGACCTGTGGGACAGTAAGTACCCGACTCCGACCTCGCAGACCAGGGGCCCTCCCCCCCCCCTGCTGGCCGGGGGGCGCGAAGCCGCCCGCAAGCAAGGCCGACCCTGCGGCATCAGCCTACCCGCCGACCACGCCTGGACCTGGTACGAGCCGTCGCAGCGATACGACCGCCAGGGACCGAAGATGGGCATCCCCTACGATGGCACATTGACTAAGGCCGACGGCCGAGGCAAGTGGTGGGAAGGCTACGACCCGCAGGAGCTCTACGCCCAGAACCACCCCATGAGCCGTGGCAGCTGGGCCGATGGCATGATACACCGCCAGTGGGGCTGGGAGAACGGTGCCAGCATACCGACACAGGCCTATTGCACCAACTTCTACAACCGCACGCTCGATGCCATCAACCGCTACAACCCCGACCTCATCTACTTCGATGTCACGGTGCTCCCCTTCTACCCCGTCAGCGATGCAGGCATGAAGATAGCCGCCCACTTCTACAACCACAACATAGCCACCCACCGTGGCAAGCTGGAGGCTGTGCTCTTCGGCAAGATACTGAGCGACGAGCAGAAGCGTGCCATGGTGTGGGACGTAGAGCGCGGTGCCCCCAATCAGATTATGCCCGAACCCTGGCAGTCGTGCAGCTGCATCGGTGGCTGGCACTACAACACCTCCATCTACGAACGAGATGCCTACAAGTCCGCCTCCGATGTCGTCAAACTACTGGTGGACATCGTGAGCAAGAACGGCAACCTGCTGCTCAGCGTTCCTCTGCGTGCCGACGGCACCTTCGACGAGAAAGAGGAAGCCATCCTGCGTGAGTTCGGCACCTGGATGAACGCCAACAAGGAGAGCATCATCGACACCCGCCCCTGGAAGAAGTTCGGCGAAGGTCCCATTGCCGAGGCCGACATCCAGATCAATGCTCAGGGCTTCAACGAAGGAGCCTACACCCGTGCCACATCGCAGGAGATACGCTTCACCCAGACCGGCAAGTATATCTATGCCACTGCACTGGCTTGGCCGAAAGAGGGACACACGGTGACCATCAAATCGCTGGCTGCCGGTTCGCCCCTCCATCCGTCACGCATCAGCCGCGTGGAGTTGCTGGGCTATGGCAAGGTGCCTTTCACCCGCACCGACGAAGGGCTGACCGTCACCCTCCCTGAGCAACAGGTGAATCGCATCGCACCCGTCTTACGTATAAAGAAATAACTAACAAAACAGCGTATGGAAGGATATAGAACCAAACAACACGCAGTCCCCGTCAAGCGGTACTGCCAGACCATGAACCTGAAAGACAATCCGGCACTGATAGCCGAATATCGCAAGATTCACAGCCTCGAGGAGTCATGTCCCATCATCCGGCAAGGCATCCGCGAAGTAGGCATTCTGGAGATGGAGATCTACCTCCTCGGCACCCGCCTCTTCATGATTGTCGATACGCCGCTGGACTTCGACTGGGACACGGCCATGAAGCGGCTCGCCCACCTGCCACGTCAGCAGGAGTGGGAGGAATATGTGGCGCGATTCCAGGAGTGCCTGCCCGGTTGCACCTCTGCCGAGAAGTGGCAACTGATGGAACGCATCTTTTACCTCTATGAGTAAATGCCAGCCGGCAGAAAACTCATCGACTAAAAAACTCATTAACTTAAAAACTCAAACCAACCATGAATTACCACGAAATCGGGAAAACAGGCATGAAGGTGTCCGCACTCAGTTTCGGTGCATCCTCACTGGGCGGTGTATTCCGCGACATCCGCGAAGCTGAAGGCATTCAGGCGGTACATACCGCCATCGAGCAGGGCATGAACTTCATCGACGTGTCGCCCTACTACGGCCACTACAAGGCCGAAACCGTATTGGGCAAAGCCTTGCGTGATATTCCCCGCGACAAATATTACCTCTCCACCAAAGTGGGCCGTTACGGCAAGGACGGCGTAAACACCTGGGACTACTCGGCACGTCGTGCCACCGAGAGTGTCTATGAAAGTATGGAACGCCTGCACGTAGACTTCATTGACCTTATCAACGTACACGACATCGAGTTTGCCGACCTCCACCAAGTAGTCAACGAGACCCTGCCCGCCCTGGTGGAACTGAAGCGCAAAGGTGTGGTGGGCCATGTGGGCATCACTGACCTGCAGCTGGAGAACCTGCAGTGGGTCGTTGACCACAGCGAACCGGGCACGGTGGAGAGCGTGCTTAACTTCTGCCACTACTGTCTGAACGACGACAAGCTGGTCGACTACCTGGACTACTTCGAGCGCCGTGGCATCGGCATCATCAACGCCTCACCGCTGGCCATGGGACTGCTCTCCAGCCGTGGCGTACCCGCCTGGCATCCCGCCCCCCAATCGTTGGTGGAAGCCTGCCGTCAGGCCGTGGCCCATTGTCAGGCCCGGGAGTATCCCATCGAGAAGCTGGCCATCCAGTACTCAGTCAGCCATCCGCGCATCGCCACCACCCTCTTCAGCACAGCCAATCCGGCCAACGTGGTGAAGAATGTGGAGTACGCCAACACACCCATCGACTGGGAACTGGTCAAAGAGGTACAACAGATTATCGGAAACCAGAAGCGTGTAAGCTGGAAAAACTCATAGGCCTATGAACATCGGTGGCCGTAGTGACGCAGGAGTTCATCGACGGCCTGCAGAACGACTACCTGGCCGAGGTGGCAGCCCGATACCCCGACCGCTTCCGTGTGTGTGGCATGTGTGATTGGCGCAAGCCCGGCTTCCTGCCCGAAGCCTTGCGCCTGATGGACGACCGCGGCTTTCGTGCGCTGGCCATTCCCGCCCACCGACTGGCGGGCGGAGCGGATGGCCGTGTCAGCCTGTTGGGCGACGAGATGATGCAGCTCTTCAAGGCCATGGAGCAGCGGGGCGTCATCCTCTCGCTCTGTCTGGCCGACGACGAGGCACAGATTGCCGAAGCCGACGAACTGATGCAGGAGTGCCCCGGGCTGAAGATAGCCATCGGCCACTTCGGCATGGTGACGGACAGCGATACGGTAATGGTCATCGGTTGCGGCATGATAGGCATTGGAGCCATTGTCCGTGCCTCCCTGCGTGGTGCCACGGTGATAGCCGTCGACCTCGACGACGAGAAGCTGAATCTAGCACGCCGGATAGGCGCCCGCTACTCCATCAACTCGCAGACGGAGAACCTGCATGAGCGCCTGATGCAACTGACCGACGGTCTGGGACCCACTGTAGTCATCGAAGCCGTGGGCAGCCCTGCCACCTACGTCACCGCCGTACAAGAGGTAGCCTTCACCGGCCGGGTGGTGTGCATTGGCTATGCCAAGAGCGATACCTCGTTCCAGACCAAGCAGTTCGTACAGAAAGAGATGGACATCCGCGGTTCGCGCAACGCCCTGCCTGCCGACTTCCGCGCCGTCATCCGCTATATGGAGCAAGGCACCTGTCCGGTAGGTAAACTCATCACCCGGACAGTCACTCCTGACGAGGCAGCCGACACGATGCAACAGTGGAGCGAACAGCCCGGCAAGGTGTTCCGCATACTAGTTTCCTTCGACAATTAGCCTCAACCTTTCTCCTTCATACGAATTTTATTTTCTACCCTCACACCCTCACACTTTCTATAATCCATTGGTTATATGCCGATTAAGTGTGAGGGTAAGGGTGAGGGTGTGAGGGTTGTGAGGGTAAAATCCGTGTTATCGTGGCTATTTTCACCCCAAAAACGGCTGAAAAAAGGCCTATTCCGAGCTGTTTTTACCATATCTCCTGCAAAAAACAGCGAAATAATAGCGTAAAATCAGCGCTTTTGGAGCCAAACGATGAAAAAAAGGCCCTATGCTCCCCACTCCAATCTCCTTTCCAAGGCCAACAGGCTTCCCCTCTCCTCTATGGTTCATCCGACATTTGAACCTGAAATCATTCCTCGACTTCGCCTGGAATGATAAAATGGTAAGTTTATTGCTGTTTGATACAAAGGCCGATGCGATGCCTGCCGCAGATAACCTTTCCGTTTAGTTTCAGTAGCTGAAACTCTTGGTTTCAACGTATGAAACTCCGAGTTTCAACGGGTGAAACTGAATGAGAAAGTATATCTCAGGTTCGGAGGCATCTACAATGAGAATCTTATTCCTTGTCTATTAGATTCAATTTGAATATGTGTGTATCGTTTTATCGAGTGAGGCGGGAACCTTGTAGTGCCCGACCTCACTCGATAAAATGAAATTCAGTTTATCCTCAAATCCGTAACTTCGTTTGTTGCGGTTTATTGGGTTGGGATTTGGTTACCCCTTACCCCACGATGCGGCTTGAGGCAATACGCTGTTGATGACCCTCAA
>CAMGAL010000146.1 GCA_946007445.1 uncultured Mediterranea sp. | reverse complement strand
CCTCACCCTGCGCGTCCGAACACGAACTCGGCTGGCTCAGCCAGCCGAGGACCGAAATACCCTGGCGACCTCCCGAGTCCACACCCTCCTTAGCAGCCATTACATCGGCTTCATAGGCGTTGACAGATTCCTTGGAGATGAATCCTAATGTCTTTTCAATACTTAATTCTACCATAATTATTTTAAGTTTGTGAGTTTTTATCTAAACGAGTCGGTCAGCAACTTGATTTCAATCATGGGCGAGATGCGCTCGTAGAGGATGTTGTAGACCGCATCGACGATGGGCATATTGACATGAAAGTGCTTGTTGATCTCCTTGATGCACTTGGTGCCGTAGTAGCCCTCGGCAATCATCTCCATCTCTATCTGCGCGCTCTTTACGGAGTAGCCCTTGCCAATCATGGTGCCGAAGGTGCGGTTGCGGCTGAAGTTGGAGTAGCCGGTCACGAGCAAGTCACCCAGATAGACCGAATCATAGACATTGCGTGAGAGCGGGTGGACGGTCTGCAGGAAGCGGTCCATCTCTTGCACGGCGTTGGACATCAGCACCGCCTGAAAGTTGTCGCCATACTTCAGGCCGCTGCAGATACCGGCGGCTATGGCATAGACATTCTTCAACACCGAGCTGTACTCTATGCCGATGACATCGTTGCTGATGGAGGTCTTGATGTAGTTGCCTGCCAGCATACGGGCGATGGTGCAGGCCTTCTCGGTGTCGGGACAGCCCACCGTCAGGTAGGAGAGTCGCTCCAGGGCCACCTCCTCGGCATGACAGGGTCCTGCCAAGACGGCGATGTTCTCGGGCGGCACGCCATACTCGTGGCTGAAGTACTCGGAGACAATCTTGTTGTCGTCGGGCACAATACCCTTGATGGCCGTGATGATGAACTTGTCGCGGATGCGTGTCTTCAGCTTCTTGAGGTGCGATTTGAGGTAGGGGGACGGAGTGACGAATATCAGCGTGTCCGACTCCTTCACCACATCATTGATGTTGGAGTTGAACTTGATGCGCTTGACGTCAAACTTGACGCTTGTCAGGTAGGCAGGGTTGTGGCCCAACCGCTTGAAGTCAGCGATACGGTCGTCGCGACGCATGTACCAGTTGATGGTATCGGTCTGTGCCAACACCATTTTGGCAATGGCTGTGGCCCAACTGCCTCCGCCCATGATGGCGATTCTACCGGGAAGCTTCATCTGTTGTCTCAGTTTACAGTGTTATCACTCAGTTTTTTGAGCAGATTCTATCCATTGTGCCACGTCGTTGACGCTGATGCGCGCCAAGCCCAGCTTGAATTTCTTTTCGATGCCACAGACATCCATATGCAGCTTCTGCGGATTGACCTCTTTCAGGTCGCCTACCAGGTTGTAGCCGGCCTTCTGCACCACAGGCACCCACTCCTCGGGCACGCCCAGGGCCATGAACTTGGCCGGAGCGTCTTTGGGTGTCACCTTCTCGGGGCGCATCTGCGGGAAGAAGAGCACCTCTTGGATGAAGGCCTTGCCCGTCATCAGCATGGTGAGTCGGTCGATGCCGATGCCGATGCCCGACGTGGGCGGCATTCCGTATTGCAGGGCCTTGAGGAAGTCTTGGTCAATGAACATGGCCTCGTCGTCGCCCTTTTCGCTCAGTCGCAACTGCTCCTTGAAGCGCTCCTCCTGGTCGATGGGGTCGTTCAGCTCCGAGTAAGCGTTGGCCAGTTCCTTGCCGTTCACCATCAGTTCGAAACGTTCCGTCAGGCCGGACTTCGAACGGTGCATCTTGGTCAGAGGCGACATCTCCACGGGATAGTCGGTGATGAACGTCGGCTGGATGAAGGTGCCCTCGCAGAACTCACCAAAGATTTCGTCTATCAGCTTGCCCTTGCCCATGGTGTCGTCTATCTCCATCTTCAGCTCCTTGCAAATCTGACGGATTTCCTCCTCGCTCTTGCCCTCCAGGTCGTAGCCGGTCTTCTCCTTGATGGCCTCCAGGATGGGCAGTCGTCGGTAGGGAGCCTTGAAGCTGATGACCTTGCCGTCAATCTCCGTCTCGGGCTTGCCGTTCACGGCAATGCAGATGCGCTCCAGCAGCTTCTCGGTGAAAGCCATCATCCAGTTGTAGTCCTTGTACTGCACATAGAGCTCCATGCAGGTGAACTCGGGGTTGTGGTTCTTGTCCATGCCCTCGTTGCGGAAGTTCTTGCCTATCTCGTAGACACCCTCAAAACCACCCACGATGAGCCGCTTCAGATAGAGCTCGGTGGCAATGCGCAGGTAGAGGTCCATATCCAGCGAGTTGTGGTGGGTAATGAAGGGGCGTGCGCTGGCTCCGCCGGGGATGCTCTGCAGGATGGGAGTCTCCACCTCGGTGTAGCCGGCCTCGTCGAGCACGGCACGCATGGTCTTGATGACGGTGGCACGCTTCAGGAAGGTCTCCTTCACCCCATCGTTCACCACCAAGTCTACGTAGCGCTGGCGGTAGCGCAGTTCGGGGTCTTCAAACGAGTCGTATGCCACGCCGTCCTTGTACTTCACGATCGGCAGCGGGCGGAGGCTCTTGGCCAGCACGGTGAGTTTCTTGGCGTGTACGCTGATCTCGCCAGTCTGGGTGCGGAACACAAAGCCCTCCACGCCGACGAAGTCGCCCAGATCAAGCAGACGTTTGAACACGGTGTTGTAGTATTCCTTATTGTCTTCGGGACAGATATCATCGCGGGTGATGTAGACCTGGATGCGCCCCTTAGAGTCTTGCAGTTCGATGAATGAGGCTTTACCCATCACGCGACGGCTCATCATACGTCCGGCTATCGATACCTGCCGGGGCTCGTCTTCGTCCTGGAATTGGGCCTTTTTATCCGTAGAGAAGGCGTTGGTCACATACTCGGCGGCGGGATAGGGTTCGATGCCCATCGCACGCAGTTCATTCATGCTGTTGCGCCGAATGATTTCCTGTTCACTAAGTTCTAAAACGTTCATATCGCTAAAATTCAACTCAATTTGGGGACAAAAGTACGAAACATTTTTTAGAAAATGCCATTTTTCTCCGATTATCTCCTAAATCTCCCGCATTTCTATTCCGATTTTCCCGCTTTTTTCCTATCTTCGCCCCATCGATTTTCTAATACTTAAGAGACCATGAAGCATAAACTACTGATACTCGACGTGGACGGCACACTGCTCAACGAGGCGAAAGAGCTGACCCGCCGCACGCACATGGCACTGCTGAAAGTACAGCAGATGGGAGTGCGCATCGTCCTGGCCTCGGGACGCCCCACCTACGGCCTGCTGGCACTGGCCAAGCAACTCGAACTGGGCAACTACGGCGGATTCATCATCTCCTACAACGGTTGCCAGATCATCCGAGCCAGCAACGGAGAGATCCTCTTCGAACGGCGCATCAACCCCGAACTCCTGCCCTATGTAGAAAAGAAGGCACACAAGCATGGCTTCGCGCTGATGACCTACCACGATGACTGCCTCGTGACCGACACGCCGGACAATGTCCACATCACCGACGAGGCGCAGCTCAACCACTTGAAGCTCATCTACGAGGAGAGCTTCTCCACAGCCATCGACTTTGCTCCCTGCAAGTGCACCCTGGTGAGCGACGACACTGAGGCCCTCGATGCCCTGGCTGCCCACTGGACCAAGCGGCTGAGCGGCTCACTCGACGTACTGCGCAGCGAACCCTTCTTCCTGGAGGTGGTGCCCTGCGGCGTAGACAAGGCCAACACGGTAGGAGCCCTGCTGGACCTGCTGGGCATGAACAGCGACGAGGTGATGGCCATCGGCGACGGCGTGTGCGACGTCACCATGCTGCAGATGGCCGGCCTGGGCATTGCCATGGGGCAGGCCCCCGACTCGGTCCAGGCATGTGCCGACCGCGTGACGGCCTCCAACCAAGAGGACGGCGTGGCCCAAGCCGTGGAGCAGCTCATACTGGCTGAGGTCAGAGAGTCCACCATCCCCCTGGACGACCTCAACGCTCAGGCCCGCTCCACGCTGATGGGCAATCTGGGCATCCAGTACACCTATGCCGACAAAGAGCGCGTCGAGGCCACCATGCCCGTCGACCACCGTACCCGCCAACCCTTCGGCATCCTGCATGGCGGCGCCTCGCTGGCACTGGCCGAGACCGTAGCCGGACTGGGGTCGATGATAGCCTGCCAGCCCGACGAGGTCATGGTGGGTATGCAAGTGAGCGGCAACCACATCTCCTCCGCCCACGAGGGCGACACCGTGCGGGCCGTGGCCACGGTCGTGCACCAAGGGCGCTCCTCGCACGTGTGGAACGTCGATATCTTTACCTCCACCAACAAGCTGGTCTCCTCCGTCCGGGTGGTGAACAGCATCATGAAGAAACGTTGAGACCTGAATCTATCCGACCTTAATTGCCATGAAACGCTACCTGAAAACTGATGAGTGGAACATTATAGAAGAAGGATTCGATGCCGAACGGCTGAAAATGTCGGAGAGCATCTTCAGCCTCGGCAACGGACGCTTCGGCCAGCGAGGCAACTTCGAGGAGCCCTATAGCAGCGAGCACTACCGGGGCTCATACGTGGGAGGCATCCCCTACCTCGACAAGACTCGTGTGGGCTGGTGGAAGAACGGATTCCCCATCTACTACACCCGCATCCCCAAAGCCGCCGACTGGAGCCACATCGGACTGCGCCTCATCGACGAGGAGCTGGACCTGGCCCAATGGGCCATCGAGTCGTTCAGCCGCCGGCTGGACATGAAGGAGGGCATCTCCTACCGCGACTGCACCGTCACCTCGCCCCGAGGCAACCAGCTGGACATCCACGTGGAGCACCTCATCAACCAGGCCCACCCCGACCTGTGCCAAATCAAGTACCACGTCACCTCCGTCAATTACCGCGGGAAACTCTCCTTCGTGCCCACCATCGACATCTCACGCGACACCAGTACCCCCGAGGGCAAGAAGATTTGGAATGTCATGCAGGGCGGCGCCTACCCCGACTGCGCCTACCTCTGGACCCAGACCCGGCGCGAAGACTCGCACGTGTGCTATGCCCAGACCTACCACTTCTATAAGAACGGCAAGGAGGTGAACGTCAGCCCCATCCGCATCGAGCGCGACCTCTGCCCGGGCTTCAGCTTGGGCGTCGACGTAATGCCCGGCGACAGCGTGACCCTCGTCAAATATGTGGCCATCTGCACCTCGCTCTACAACGAGCGACAGGAGCTGGTGGAGCACTCAGTCCAGGTAGCCCGGCAAGCCCGCAACAGCGGATGGAATGCCCTGAAGACCGACCACGTGAAGTTCTGGCAAGAGATCTGGGACGATACCGACGTACAGATAGAGGGCGACCCCGAGGCCCAGCAAGGCATCCGCTACAACATCTTCCAGCTCTACCAGACCTGGCGGGGCGACGACGACCGGCTCAACATCGCCCCCAAAGGATTCACCGGCGAGAAGTACGGCGGCAACACCTACTGGAACAGCGAGCTCTGTTGCGTGCCCTTCTACCTGCTCTCCACCTCCAAGTGCGTCACCCAGAACCTGCTCATGTACCGCTACAACCAGCTGCCCCGCGCCATCGAGAACGCCCGCAAGCTGGGCTTCACCGGCGGTGCCGCCCTCTACCCCCAGGTGACCCTCAACGGCGAAGAGTGCCACAACGAATGGGAGATTACCTTCGAAGAGATTCACCGCAACAACATCGTGGTCTACGCCATCATGCAGCACGCCATCCTGCCAGGCTCCAGGGACTATGTGGCGCACTACGCCCTGGA
>CAMGAL010000145.1 GCA_946007445.1 uncultured Mediterranea sp. | reverse complement strand
CGGTGTGATGCCATCGAAGGTATGACTGATGGAGTCGAAGTCCGCCGCTTTCGACGCACCTACGGATAGCATGACCTCCATCGTGCCGTTGCTCTACCAGAGCGGCTACCTGACTATCAAGGGTTACGACCGGGAGGACCAACTCTACGCCTTGGACATGCCGAACAAGGAGATTCGTATCGGGCTACTGGAGAGCCTGCTGCCCAACTATGTGCAGTATACAGCCAACGAGGGACTGACAGCCATTGCAAAGATGAACCGTGCGTTGCGGCACGATAACTTGGAGGGTATGCTCCGCCTCTTGCAGCAGTATCTGCTCACCATCCCGCAGTGTGACAACACGAACTACGAGGGCCATTACCAGCAACTCCTCTACATCGTGTTCTCCCTGCTCGGCACCTACGTGGATGTGGAGGTGCGCACTGCCACAGGTCGGGTGGATATGGTGATGCGTGCCTACGGCAAGCTCTACCTCTTCGAGCTGAAGCTGGACCGCTCGGCAGCAGAGGCCCTGGAGCAGATAGACCTAAAGGATTATCCCGCCCGCTTTGCCCTGTCGGGTCTGCCTCTGGTGAAGGTTGGCATCAACTTCGACTCCGGGCGCCGCACGCTCAGTGACTGGAAAATTGCTGCTCCCTAAGGTCCGTATAGTCGCGATTTATCCCTATCTTTGCAGCCGAAAAAAAGAAAAGTGATTTTTTAAGGCAATAATATGATATCCGTAGAAGGACTGAAAGTGGAATTCAACGCGACGCCGCTCTTTGAAGACGTGTCGTACGTCATCAACAAGAAAGACCGCATCGCGCTGGTGGGCAAGAACGGTGCCGGCAAATCGACCATGCTGAAGATACTGGCCGGCATCCAAGCACCCACAGCGGGGGTGGTGGCCGTGCCCCGGGAGTGCACCATCGGCTACCTGCCGCAGGTGATGAAGCTGGCGGACAGCCGCACGGTGATGGAGGAGGCGGAGCTGGCCTTCGAACACATCTTTGAGATGCAGGCCGATCTGGAGCGCATGAACAACGAGCTGGCCGCCCGCACCGACTACGAGAGCGAAGGATATCAGAAGCTCATCGAGCGGTTCACGCACGAGAACGAGCGCTTCCTCCTGATGGGCGGCACCAACTACCGCGCCGAGCTGGAGCGCACCCTGCAGGGATTGGGCTTCAGCCGCCAGGATTTCGACCGCCCCACCAGCGAGTTCTCCGGCGGATGGAGGATGCGCATCGAGCTGGCCAAGCTCTTGCTGCGGCGCCCCGATGTGCTGCTGCTGGACGAGCCGACCAATCACC
Source organism: uncultured Mediterranea sp. (assembly GCA_946007445.1). GTDB lineage: Bacteria > Bacteroidota > Bacteroidia > Bacteroidales > Bacteroidaceae > Bacteroides. The sequence goes on along the minus strand of CAMGAL010000145.1, from coordinate 4,477 downwards.
TGGACATCGAGAGCATCCAGTGGCTGGAGCAGTTCCTGGCCACGAGGGCCAATGCCGTGGTGCTGGTCAGTCACGACCGCGCCTTCCTCAACAACGTGACGACACGCACCATCGAGATATCCTGCGGACGCATCTATGACTACAAGGTGAAGTACGACGAGTTTGTGGTGCTGCGCAAGGAGCGCCGCGAGCAGCAGCTCCGTGCCTACGAGAACCAGCAGAAGCAGATAGAGGACACGGAGGCCTTCATCGAGCGCTTCCGCTACAAGGCCACCAAGGCCGTGCAGGTGCAGAGCCGCATCAAGCAGCTGGAGAAGATAGAACGCATCGAGGTGGACGAGGAGGACAACTCGGCCCTGCGCCTGAAGTTCACCTGCAGCAGCCGCAGCGGCAACTATCCCGTGATCTGCGAGGGGGTGGGCAAGGCGTATGGCGAGCATGTGGTGTTTCACGACGTCAACCTCACCATCCACCGCGGCGAGAAGGTGGCCTTTGTGGGCAAGAACGGCGAGGGAAAGTCCACGCTGGTGAAGTGCATCATGCAGCAAATCAACGACTATACCGGCCGACTGACCTTGGGACACAACGTCCAGTTGGGCTACTTTGCCCAGAACCAGGCGCAGCTGCTGGACGAGAGCCTGACGGTGTTTGACACCATCGACCGTGTGGCGGTGGGCGACATCCGCCTGAAGATACGCGACCTGCTGGGGGCGTTCATGTTTGGCGGCGAAGCCTCCGAGAAGCCGGTGCGCGTGCTCAGTGGCGGCGAGCGCACCCGTCTGGCCATGATCAAGCTGCTGCTGGAGCCGGTCAACTTCCTCATCCTCGACGAACCTACCAACCACCTGGACATGCGCTCGAAGGATGTGCTGAAGGAGGCCATACGCGACTTCGACGGCACGGTCATCCTGGTGAGCCACGACCGCGACTTCCTGGACGGACTGGTCACCAAGGTGTATGAGTTCGGCGGCGGCCTGGTGAAGGAGCATCTGGGCGGCATCTACGACTTCCTGCAGAAGAAGCGGATAGAGAACCTCAACGAGCTGCAGAAGGCTCCCGCCCTCACGGCATCGCCCACCCTGAAGGCCGACGAACCGGCTCCCTCGGCAGCCAAGCTGAGCTACGAAGAGCAGAAGGAGCGCAACAAGCAGCTCAAGAAGCTGCAGCGCCGCGTGGCCGATGCCGAGGCCGAGGTGGAGCAGACCGAAGCGGCCATCGCCATGCTGGAGGCGCAGATGGCTACGCCCGAAGGGGCGGCCGACACGACCCTGTTTGAGCGCTACGGCAAGCTGAAGCAGCAGCTCGACCGGGCGATGGAGGAGTGGGATGCCGCTTCGACGGAGCTGGAGGGGTTTTCCAACTGACGTGAACGAACATGAAACAGCTATACACATTCATCTTGTTGGCTCTGCTGACGGCCACCTCGGCCACCGCGCAGAGCTACACCGATCTGTATGAGCGCTCGGTCACGGCGCTGGAGCAAGACAGCCTGCAGCTGGCAGAGGCACTCATCACACAGGCCCTGAAGGCCGAACCGGCCAACGAGCACAACGCCCTGCTCTTCGCCAACCTGGGCTGGCTGCAACGCCGCCAGCATCGCTACGAGGAGGCGCTGGACTCCTATACCTATGCCCTCAACTTCGCCCCGCTCTCGGTCTCCATCCTGATGGACAGAGCGACCCTCCTGCTGGAGATGGGGCGTGACGAGCGGGCCCGGGTGGACTACTCGCTGGTGCTCGACTTGGACCGCCACAACCAGGAGGCGCTGCTGATGCGTGCCTACATCTATCAGCGCGAGCGCAACTACAAGGAGGCACATGCCGACTACGACAGCCTGCTGAGCGTGGCACCCCGCCACTACCAGGGGCGGTTGGGACTGGCCACGCTCTATCAGAAGGAGCAGAAGTATGAGCCGGCCATGATGCTGCTCAACACCCTAGTGGAGGAGGAGCGCCAAGCCGACACCCCCGACAACCAACGGCTGGCCGTGCTCCACCTGGCCAAAGCCTATGTGGAGTGGGAGCAGGGGTGGGCCGAACCGGCTCTGATGGATCTGGAGGCCTCGATGCAGGCCCATGACCAGCTCTCGGAAGCCTATCTGCTGCAAGGACAGATACTCCTCAGTCAGGGAAAGAAGCGTCCTGCCAAGAACTGCTTTCTGCGGGCGCGAGAGCTGGGCGTGAGCGATGCCGAGCTGCGTGAGTGGATGCAGCAGTGCAAATAATGGGTCGGAAACATAAAAATCTCGCGCCGAAAGGCGTCCGAAACCAACCATTTTAGTAACTTTGCACCCAAATATTTAATCTACGCGTAATATTAAATAAAGAAGTATGTCTGAAACGAAGAGAATCAAAACAGCCCTTGTGTCGGTGTATCACAAGGAAGGTCTGGACGAAATCATCACCAAACTCCACGAAGAGGGCGTGCAGTTCCTCTCCACCGGTGGAACCCGCCAATTCATTGAATCCTTAGGTTTCCCCTGCCAGGCAGTGGAAGACCTCACCACATATCCCTCTATCCTGGGCGGACGTGTCAAGACGTTGCACCCCAAAGTGTTCGGCGGCATCCTCTGCCGTCGCGAGCTGGAGCAAGACCGCCAGCAGATTGAGAAATACGAGATTCCCGAAATCGACCTCGTCATCGTGGATCTCTATCCCTTCGAGGCTACCGTGGCCAGCGGAGCCGACGAGCCTGCCATCATCGAGAAGATTGACATAGGCGGCATCTCGCTCATCCGTGCGGCAGCCAAGAACTACAACGACGTGGTCATCGTGGCCAGTCAGGCCCAATACCAGCCCCTGCGCGACATGCTCATGGAGCACGGTGCCACCACCACGCTGGAGGAGCGCCGCTGGTTTGCCAAGGAGGCATTTGCCGTCAGCTCACACTACGACACCGCCATCTTCAACTACTTCGACGGTGACGAGGAGAGTGCCTTCCGCCGCTCGGCCAACAACCAGAAGACCCTGCGCTATGGCGAGAACCCCCACCAGAAGGGCTACTTCTATGGCAACCTGGAGGAGATGTTCGACCAGATTCATGGCAAGGAGATCTCCTACAACAACCTGCTGGACATCAATGCCGCCGTGGACCTCATCGACGAGTTTGGCGACGAGACCACCTTCGCGGTACTGAAGCACAACAACGCTTGCGGTCTGGCCACCCGTCCCACCCTGCTGGAGGCATGGAAGGATGCCCTGGCCGGCGACCCTGTATCGGCCTTCGGCGGTGTGCTCATCACCAATGCCGTGGTGGACAAGGAGACCGCCGAGGAGGTGAACAAGATATTCTTCGAGGTGATCATCGCGCCCGACTATGACGTGGATGCCCTGGAGATACTGGGCCAGAAGAAGAACCGCATCATCCTGGTGCGCAAGCCCGTCACGCTGCCCAAGAAGCAGTTCCGCTCGCTCCTCAACGGCGTGCTGGTGCAGGACCGCGACCTCAAGATAGAGACTCCCGCCGACCTGAAGCCGGTGACCACCAAGGAGCCTACCGCCCAAGAGGTGGAGGATATGCTCTTTGCCAACAAGATTGTGAAGAACTCCAAGTCGAACGCCATTGTGCTGGCCAAGGGCAAGCAGCTCCTTGCCAGCGGTGTAGGACAGACCAGTCGTGTGGATGCCTTGAAGCAGGCCATCGAGAAGGCCAAGAACTTCGGCTTCGACCTGCATGGAGCCGTGATGGCCAGCGATGCGTTCTTCCCCTTCCCCGACTGTGTGGAGATTGCCGGCAACGAGGGAGTGACCGCCGTCATCCAGCCCGGAGGCAGCATCAAGGACCAGCTCTCGTTCGACTACTGCAACGAGCATGGCATCGCCATGGTGACCACCGGCTTCCGTCACTTCAAGCACTAAACCTGTAACTAAAACAAAGACATGGGATTTTTCTCTTTCACACAAGAAATAGCGATGGACCTGGGCACCGCCAACACCATCATCACCACTGAAGGACAGATTGTGGTGGATGAACCTTCGGTGGTAGCCCTGGATCGTCGTACAGACAAAATGATAGCCGTGGGTGAAAAGGCCAAGATGATGTATGAAAAGACCCACGACAACATACGCACTATACGTCCCCTGCGCGACGGCGTGATAGCCGACTTCTACGCCTGCGAACAGATGATACGTGGCCTCATCAAGATGGTCAATACCCGCAACCGCCTCTTCTCGCCTTCGCTCCGCATGGTGATTGGTGTGCCTTCCGGCTCGACGGAGGTGGAGCTGCGTGCCGTGCGCGACTCGGCGGAACATGCCGGCGGACGCGACGTGTACCTCATCTTCGAACCGATGGCTGCCGCTATTGGCATCGGCATTGACGTAGAGGCCCCCGAGGGCAACATGATTGTGGATATAGGTGGCGGCTCTACGGAGATTGCCGTCATCTCGCTGGGCGGCATCGTGAGCAACAACTCCATCCGCATAGCCGGCGACGACCTGACAGCCGACATTCAGCAGTACATGAGCCGTCAGCACCA
>CAMGAL010000144.1 GCA_946007445.1 uncultured Mediterranea sp. | reverse complement strand
CGGCACGCCCCTCGCCGGTGCCTCCAGTCACCAAAAAGACCGGACAGCACCCGCCCGCCTCCCAGCAGGGGGCCAACTTCAAACAGATGCTCGACTCGCTGCACTACGACATACGCGCCATCCTTATCAAACTGGCTGACCGCCTGCACAATATGCGCACTCTCGATAGTATGCAGCCGGACAAGCAGATGAAGATTGCCGGCGAAACGGACTACTTCTACGCTCCGCTGGCCAACCGATTGGGACTCTATGGCATTCGTCGTGAACTGGAGAATCTGAGTCTGCGTTATCGATGCCCCTTGGAATATCAAGAACTGGAGAAAGCCCTGCAGGAAGACCAACGCGCCAACGAGGAGCAGCTGAACCGCTTCACCTCGCGCATCGTGGAAATCCTGCGTCAAGGCGGAATTGAGACACGCACCCAGGTGCGATATCGCATGCCTTACAGCATCTGGCGCAAAATACAGAGCCCAGGTCGCGACTTCAAGCATCTGGACTATCGGCACGTCATCCGCCTGATTTATCCGGCCGAACGGCCGGAAGAGGAGAAGAGAATCTGCCTGCATATCTACTCGCTGCTGACCGATGTCTTCAAGGAGAAGCCCGGCAGCATCGTGAACTACATCGACTCGCCTAAAGAGAACGGTTACCAGAGTTTCCACATCCGGCTACTCAGCGAGCAGGGCATCTGGGAAGAGATTCACATCTCATCGGAACGCATGGTACGCAACTCCAAGCTGGGAATCACCGAGAGGCTCGGTGGCAAGAAAGACCATTGGGTGGAGAAGTTCCGTGCCTTGTTGCAAGACATAGCCAGCCAGAATGCCGATGGCGGATTCATGGATAGTGTGGTCAGTTCGCTCTACAACGAAGACATCACGGTATTCACACCGCGTGGCACAGCTGTCAGCCTGCCCCAGCGGGCTTGTGTGCTCGACTTCGCTTTCGAGATACACAGCGAGATAGGGCAACATGCCCAGTATGCCAAGGTGAACGGCAAGCTCTGCTCCATCAAGACGGAACTGCACCACGGAGATTGCGTGGAGGTGGGTGTCAATCCTGACTTCCATCCGCAACCAGACTGGCTGGACTATGTGAAGACCTACAAGGCGAAGCGTTTCTTGACACCCTACCTGCGGCAGATGAAGTCTATTCCCAAGAACCGATGCGAGCAATGCCGCCCCCTGCCGGGCAACGAAGTGATTGGATTCAAGGAGGCCGACGGCTCTATCTCCATCCACAAGCGCGATTGTCCTACCGCCATTCGGCTGGCATCGGAGAAAGGCGACTCCATCGTGTCGGTCAGCTTCCCCGACGACCCGGAAGTACACTATCCCGTATGTATCAATATCCATGCGGTGGACCGCTATCACCTGCTCATCGACCTGGTCGATTGCATCACCAACGGCATGAAGCTCTCCATCTCGAGCCTCAATACCGTGACTGAAGATGAGATTGTGAACTGCACCATCAATTTCTCCGTCCACTCTTTCAGTGAGCTCCAGAAGGTGATTGCTTCCATCAACGACATCCCCGGAGTGGATGAAGTGCATTTGTTGAACTGATGGCTACTATTAGTAAATTCTTGGCTGCACACTCTACGGCTTATGTCGTGCTGGCCGCCCTGATAGCTTTCTTATGTCCAGCCACATTCAGCTGGATGCGTGGCGACATTTCCAGTATGGTGTTGGGATTCATCATGCTCACCATGGGCCTGACCCTCACGGCGAAGGATTTTCAGATACTCTTCAGCCGACCGATGGATATCTTCATCGGGGCTTGTGCCCAGTACACACTGATGCCCCTCATTGCCTTCACACTGACCCGTCTTTTCGGCCTCAATCCTTACATGAGTATCGGCATTGTGTTGGTAGGTTGTTGTCCCGGCGGTGTGTCGAGTAATATCATGTCGTATCTCTGCAAAGGTGATGTGGCCTATTCGGTCGGCATGACCACGGCTTCCACCCTGCTTGCCCCCTTGCTCACCCCCTTGTTGGTGTGGTGGCTGGCCGATACCCGCATTGAAGTAGACACGCTGGGAATGTTTCGCAGCATCTGCCTCATCACCCTGCTGCCGGTCACGATAGGGTTTCTCACGAACCACTATGCAGGACACACCGAAAGGTTCCAACGCCTACGAGCCTGTCTGCCGGGGCTGAGTGTCACGGGATTGGCCCTCATTGTGGGAGGAGTAGTGGCCCAAGTGAAGCCCCAACTGATGCTGAGCGGCATCGGACTCTTCGGTTTGACCATAGCAGTGGTATTCTGCCACAACACATTGGGTTATCTGACCGGCTACTTCGTGGGTGGGCTTTGTCGCTTCAACGTGGCTAAGCGGCGTACACTCTCCATCGAGGTAGGTATGCAAAATGCCGGGATGGCCACGGTATTGGCTACCGCATTCTTTGCCACTCCCGACATTTTAGCCACTCAGCCCGAAGCCATACTTTGTGTCGTGCCATGCGCCGTGAGCTGCGCCTACCACTCCATATCCGGCACCATTCTGGCCGGACTGTTTACTTCGGCAGATCGATATAAGAATCCTTGAAGCCCAAGAAATAGAGCACGCCGTCCAGGCCGATGGTGTTGATGGACTGCTTGGCATTGGCCACCACTTTGGGCTTGGCATGAAAAGCGATACCCAATCCGGCAATGCCCAGCATAGGCAGGTCGTTGGCCCCGTCGCCCACGGCAATGGTCTGAGCAATATCCACCTTCTCCACTTGTGCGATAAGCCGTAGCAGCTCCGCCTTGCGCTTGCCATCCACCACGTCACCCAGATAGCGGCCTGTCAAACGCCCGTTTTCAATCTCCAACTCGTTGGCATAGACATAGTCGATGCCATACTTCTTCTGAAGATACTCGCCGAAATAGGTGAATCCACCCGACAGGATGGCAATCTTGTACCCATACTTTTTCAACACAAACATCAGTCGGTCCACTCCCTCGGTGATGGGCAGGTGCTCGGCAATGTCCTGCATGACCGACACATCGAGCCCCTTCAGCAAGGCCACCCGCTCGCGGAAGCTCTCCGTAAAGTCAATCTCACCCCTCATAGCCCGTTCGGTAATGGCTTTCACCTGGTCGCCCACACCGGCACGCATGGCCAACTCGTCAATGACCTCCGTCTCAATCAGTGTAGAGTCCATATCGAAGCAGATGAGACGACGCATCCGTCGGTACATATTGTCTTGCTGGAACGAAAAATCCATCTCCAGCTCCGAAGCCAGATGCATGAGCTGCTCCTGCATGGCGATGCGGTCGCGCGGTGTACCTCGCACAGAGAACTCGATGCAGGCCCTCGTCTTCGCCTCACATTCGTCCAAGGGAATACGTCCCGTCAGTCGTTTGATGGCATCGATGTTCATGCCTTGGTCAGCCAGTATGCGGGTAGCGGCCGAAATCTGTTTAGCCGACAGCTTTCTGCCCAGCAACGTGAGGATGTAGCGGTTCTTGCCTTGCATCCCTACCCACTCGTCGTACTCCTCGGCCGTAATGGGATAAAAACGGATGCTCACACCCAGTGAAGAGGCTTTGAACAGCAGTTCCTTCATGATGAAGCCTGAGTGAGCCTCTTCGGTCTTGCACAGGATGCCCAAAGAGAGCGTGTTGTGAATGTCAGCCTGACCGATGTCGAGGATGGTGGCATCGTATTTGGCCAAGATGCCGGTGACGGTTGCCGTCAGGCCCGGACGGTCCTCACCCGTGACGCGGATAAGGATGAGTTCTGTTTCTTGTGGTTGGTTCATATTCGTTATATATAAATAGGTGTATCGTGACTAATTCCCTGCAAAAGTAGAGAAAAAACCGCATTTTTATGCTAAAGAACATATTTTATTTGGTTGTTTATTCAAAAAAGCGTACCTTTGCCGCCGTATTCACCAAAACACGTTACATAATGAAGTATGTAAAATGGGTTTTTGTTGTATTATTGATTTGTTCCTTGACATCTTTCGTAGACAAAAACAAACCTACGAAAGGACTGAACGTGGGAAACGTAGCCCCGGATTTTAGAATCGAAACTACGTCGGGCCAGCAACCCCGCCTCTCTGCACTGAGGGGCAAATATGTATTGCTGAGCTTTTGGGCGAGCTATGATGCTGCATCGCGATTGCAGAACGCCGGTCTGAGCCATGCGCTCCGTCGGTCGGGCTCCGCCAACGTGGAAATGGTTTCCATCTCATTCGACGAATATGCGTCGGTATTCAGCGAAACCATTCGTATGGACCAAATAGTTGCCACGCACTGCTTTGCCGAGACGCAAGGCGAGACATCGGGCCTCTACAAACAATATCGTTTGAACCGTGGATTCGGCAACTATTTATTAGATGATAATGGTGTGATTGTAGCCAAAAACATCTCTGCAGCTGAACTCTCAGCTTACTTGAATTAAGCCGTCGGGCCGAAAGAACTCGTAAGAAGAGAGTAGGAAAAAGAGGAATTTGAATACAACAAAAAAGACAAGAGGTTGCGCCTCCTTATCGGAGAGGGCAGCCTTTTTTAGTATACCCGTTTCATATCTCGATTCTTTGCACTATCTTTGCGCCGCAACTTTGCCCCTTACCCGTATGAAACGAATCAGACTCATATATCTACTCCTGCTGCTGGCGGTTGCCACCGCGTCTGCCCAGACCAACCCCCTACGCACGCAAGGAAACCCGAACAACTTCAACCGCGACCAATTTGGCAACCAGGTGGACCCCAGCACCCAGCCTGACAACCTGGAGGACAGCACGTCACACAATCTGGAGAGCCTGCCTCCCAAGCTCTATATGTGGCGCATCGAGGCCAAGATGGGCGAACGCACCCTGACTCCGGCCGACACGCTGAGCCTGAACTTCCAGCGCTCCAATCTGGCCGACGGGCCTACAGGCCACTACAACTATTTGGGCAACTTGGGCTCGCCCCGCCTGTCGCACATCTTTTTCTTGCGTCGCGACGATGCCCATACCCCTTTCATCGAAGGACTCAGCCAGTTTGTGAAGCAACCCGACGAGCTGTTCTTCACCAACAGCAATGTGCCCTATTCCAACCTGACCTACTACAAGGCAGGCGACAAGGTGAGCGGCGAGGAGCGATTCAAGAGCTACTTTTCGGTAAACGTCAACAAGCGGTTTGCCTTCGGATTCAACGTAGACTACCTCTATGGCCGCGGACAATATGCCAACCAAGCTACCTCCTACTTCAACGGCGGACTCTTTGCCAGCTACGTAGGAGCGCGCTATCAGATGCACGCCATCTACAACAACTACTTCATGAAGACCAACGAAAACGGCGGCATCACCAACGACGGCTACATCACCCGTCCTGACACCCTGGCCGAAGGCAAGAAGGAGTATGAGGCCAACAACATCCCCGTCAACATGGAGCAGACCACCAACCGCAACAAGCACTTCTACCTCTACCTGACGCACCGCTACCGGTTGGGCTTCACCAAGCGCGAGATGGTCATCGACACGCTGAGCAACGACACCACCCAGAGTGCCGAGTTTGTACCGGTCACCAGCTTCATCCACACCCTGAAGGTGGAACGCAGCAACCACCAGTTCCGGGCCGGCACAGAGCCTTCGGGGCTCTACGACCGGACCTATTTCGCCACAGGCAGCAGCCGCGACTCCACGTTGGCCTTCAGTGTGAAGAACAGCTTCGGTATCGCCCTGCTGGAGGGATTCAACAAATATGCCAAGGCCGGGCTCACCGCGTATGTGAGCCACAAGTACAGCCGCGACGAACTGATGGACACGGTGGGCAGCCCGTCGCCCGGCCTGACCGGAGCGGCGGAATC
>CAMGAL010000143.1 GCA_946007445.1 uncultured Mediterranea sp. | reverse complement strand
CCACCACGGGTCTATGTCCTGGGGCGAGGAGTCGGTCATTAAATCGACGTCGAAGAAGTATTCGTCGGCAAGTCCGCCGAAGCTGTGGCCGAACTCATGCACGACCACCGGCGGCATTTGCGGGTGGTGGGCGGTAGTCAGCGTGTAGGAGTTGTAGATGCCTCCACCGCCATATTCATCGGTATTGGCCAGGATGATGATGTGTTCGTAGGGGATGCCGGCCAGTGCGTCGTGGATGGAGCGCACGCGCGAGGTGGTGAGATAGCGGTCGGAGTAGAAGGTGCTGAAGTGCGAGCTGAAGGCCGTCCGCTTCCACTCGCCCAGCCGCGGTATGCTCACTCCGCTCTCCTGCGAGGGCGAGGCTACGGCTACGATGTTGAACCGCTCTTTCATCGAGGCGAAGGGCTCGTGGTTGAACAGGCTGCTGCATACGGTTTCGGCGTCTTGATAGAACGTTCCCATCTCGGCTTCGGTATCGCCTTCGGCCAGGATGGCGATGTCGATGCACTTGTCCGCCGTGCCGCTCTGCAGCAGGTACTTATGGGGGGTGATGTCCTTGGTCCCTTTGAGGTGAATCAGCACATCGTCGGGGCGCACGGTGTGCTTCAGGGTGGCTTGCACTTCATGACGCATGTCATAGAGTGTGACTTCCACCTCGGCAGGTTTCAGCGGGAAGGGGAGCAGGAAGCTGTTCTCAAATCCCTTGGTCGTCTCTTGAGCCTCGTCCGTGGTGAGCCATTCCTGGAACAGCGTCGAGAAGGAGGTCTGGTAAATGACGGTTTGCGTGGCGGCATCGCGCAGGATAATCTGTCCGTTGCCGGCCAGGGGCAACTCGTTGAGCCGATGCCGACGGCCGGCCCACGAGGGGAGGCAGCACAGTTCATCCACGCTGATGCTCTGTTGACGGGCATTGCCCGTGAAGAGATAGTCTATCCGGAGGGTCTTGTCGGTGAAATAGTCGCAGAATGCTTGTGCCTGGACGGTGCATACCGACCACCATGCACAGAGAATAAGGAGAAGTTTTTTCATGATGTTTGCGTTTTGAGGGTTTATACTTGCAAAGATACAATCTTTTTCTCTGATTCGCCCGGCTCTCCCCACAAACTTTTTTTCGTAATAATTGTTTCGATTTGAAGCATGGCATTGGAAAAATGACTAACTTTGCGTAATCGTAACCTCTAAAATGAGTATTTGAAATGGGACATCATCAATTGGACACACTGGACGAACAGATATTGAAGTTGATAGCCGACAATGCGCGTATTCCGTTCCTGGAAGTGGCACGTGCCTGCAATGTATCTGGGGCAGCCATTCACCAGCGCATCCAGAAACTCACTAACTTGGGTATACTGAAAGGGTCGGAGTTTGTGATTGATCCGGAGAAAATCGGTTATGAGACCTGTGCCTATATCGGCATCTACCTGAAGGATCCGGAGTCGTTTGATGAGGTGACCCGCGCTTTGGAAGCCATTCCTGAAGTGGTGGAGTGCCATTTCACTACGGGCAAGTACGATATGTTCATCAAGCTCTATGCGCGCAACAATCACCATCTGCTCAGCATCATCCACGACAAGCTGCAGCCTTTGGGGTTGGCTCGCACCGAGACACTCATCTCCTTCCACGAGGCCATCAAGCGACAGATGCCTATCATGCTGGATGAGGAGGAGCCGAATCTGTTCTGACGGCGGCGGGCGGTGAGTCAGCCGCGTCGCGTGTAGGTCACGAAGCTATAGGCATAGGGGTGCTTCTCATCGGCGGGATGAGCCTCCCGTTCCGTCACCTGCCACATCGCAGGGTCGATGGCAGGGAACCAGGCATCGGCTTGGGGAGCTTCGGCCTCAATCTCGGTCAGGCAGAGTCTGTCGGCCAGCGGCAGGGCCTGGTGGTAGACGCTGTCGCCTCCGATGATGTACACCTGCTCCTCGGCTGTGCAGTGCTGCAAGGCCTCTTCCAGCGAGGCATAGACCTCCGCTCCGGCGCAGGCGGCTCCTTGGCGGGAGAGCACGATGTTTCTCCGCTGAGGCAAGGCCCCTTTGGGCAGGGACTGGAACGTCTTCCGTCCCATGATGACGGTATGCCCCACGGTGAGGGCTTTGAATCGTTTCAGGTCATTGCTCAGGTGATACAGCAGCTGGTTGTCCAGCCCGATGGCCCGGTTGCGGTCTATGGCGGCGATGATGGCTATCATGAGTAGTGGGTGGAATGATGAATGTCAGACAGATACCTTTCCGGCGATGTGCGGATGGGGGTCGTAGTTGCGCAGCTCGAAGTCTTCGTATTGGAAGTCGAAGATGCTTTTTACCTCCGGATTGATGTGCATGTGCGGCAAAGGGCGAGGCTCGCGTGTCAGTTGCAGCTTGACCTGCTCCAGGTGGTTCAGGTAGATGTGTGCATCGCCCAGTGTGTGGACGAAATCGCCCGCCTTCAGCCCCGTCACCTGTGCCATCATCTGCAGCAGCAGGGCATAGGAGGCGATGTTGAAGGGCACACCCAGGAAGATGTCGGCACTGCGCTGGTAGAGTTGCAGGCTCAGCCGTCCGTCGGCCACATAGAACTGGAAGAAGGCGTGGCACGGAGGCAGGTTCATCCGGTCGAGGTCGCCCACGTTCCAGGCGCTGACGATGATGCGCCGCGAGTCCGGATTGTGCCGGATGGTCTCCACCGCTTCGCTGATCTGGTCGATGCTGCCGCCCCGATAGTCGGGCCAGGAGCGCCATTGGTAGCCGTAGATGTGGCCCAAGTCCCCGTCCGGTCCGGCCCATTCGTTCCAGATGCGCACGCCATGTTCCTGCAGGTACTTCACGTTCGTGTCGCCGCGCAGGAACCACAGCAGTTCGTAGATGATGGACTTCAGATGCAGTTTCTTGGTCGTCAGGCAGGGGAAGCCATCGTCCAGATGGAAGCGCATCTGATGGCCAAAGATACTGATGGTGCCCGTACCCGTGCGGTCGCTCTTTTCGACCCCTTCGGTCAGCACCCGATGGAGCAGGTCTAAGTATTGTTTCACGATAGGTTGCTGTTTTTGGAGATATTCAGGCCACAAATGTAGCAATTATCCGGCAGAAAATACTCCTTTTTTGGAGATATTCTTCTATCTTTGTCCCACAATCAATCGAATAGAATATGAAGAAACTGTTTGCTTGTAGCGTCCTGCTTCTGCTGTGGCTGACCGCCTGCTCCCATTCGGCGGAGTGCCCGGTGGCGGATGACGAGCTTCCCGCCTTGATTGTCGATACCGATATCGGTGGTTGTACCGACGACCTGTTCGCTTTGGCCATGCTCCATCGCTACGTGGATGAAGGCCGTTGCCGCCTGTTGGGGGTGGTGGTGGACCGCCCCGGTGAGGAGAATGCCATGTTGGCCGATGTGCTCAACACCTTCTACGGCCACTCCTCCATCCCCATTGCTCTGGCGCGTGGTGGCTTGGAGGGGGGCGAGATCTGGACCGACTACCGCGATTTGCCGCATTATACCGATGCGCAGGGAGTGCCACTCATCCGTGGCTCGCTGACGGATGTTGCCGACCTGCCCGATGGCTACCGGCTCTACCGCCGCCTGTTGGCCTCTGCTCCCGAGGGCAGCGTCCGCATCTGCTCCATCGGCTTTGTCAATGTGCTGGCGTCGTTGCTTTTGTCGCAGGGGGATGAATACTCGCCGCTCTCTGGCATCGAGCTGGTCCGGCGCAAAGTGAAGTCCCTCTACATCATGGCCGGCTCCTTTGCCTCCGAACCTCAGGTGGAGTACAACCTCTCCCGCTGTTTGGAGGCCTCGCACACCTTTTTCGACTTGTGGCCGGCGGAGGTGCCCATTTGCTTCTCTCCTGCTGAAGTGGGAGAGACCATCGACTACCCTGTCGAGCAGGTCCTGGCCGATTTCTCCTCCCTTCCTCCCCATCCCATTCAGCAGGTCTATCAGCGTTGCCGGGTCGATGAGGACCAGCGCATGTGGGATCCGTTGGTGGTGCTCCAGGCCGTCGAGGGCGATGCCCTCTTCACCCTCTCCGAGCCGGGCCGTGTGTGGATGGACGACTCGGCCCGCACCTACTTCGAGCCCGATGCCCAAGGGCGTTGCCGCTATCAGAAGCCCGGCACCGCCACTTGGTGCCAAGCGGTGCTGCACCGCATCCGTTCGCTCGCTGCGGCTCCTATCGCACCGTCAGTAGCTCGTTGATGTCCGTCAGGTAGTTGGGTGACCGCTGTTCGCACTTCGTGGTCCACACATCCCGCCGGTTACCCTCGGCAGCCAGCTGTACGGTGTGGGCCCCGTAGCGTTGGTTCAGTTGGTCGATGGCCTGCATCAGCCGGTAGCGTTGCGGGCGGTTCGCCAAGGGGTCGAACAGGTCGGGCTGCACCTCCCCGATGGGCAGAATGTCGCCCAGTATCACCCCCGCCTTCTTGTAGAGGATGCCCGGGCGGTAGAGGCGCTCCAGCAGAGCCTGGGCCGCTTGCTCTATCTCGATGGTGTCGGCCGTATAGACAGGCAGTTGGGTCGTCTCCATGGCGTTATGTTGCGGCAGGTCGGGGTGGAATCGGTTGCTCATAACGAACACGCTGACCGAGCGGGCGGCGGAGTGTTGCTCGCGCAGCTTGTCGGCACAGCCGGAGGCGAAGGTCGCTATGGCGGGACGCAGCTCCTGCAGCGCAGTGACCATCTGCCCGAAGCTGCGGCTGGTGCAGATGCTTTTCCGCGCTATCACCTCCGAGGTGTCGATACAATCTATGCCGTTGAGTTCGCGCCACGTGCGCTGCAAGGGCAGGGAGAAATGCCTCTTCACCCACGACTCCCGCTGGTTGGCCAGTTGCAGGGGCGTCTGTATGCCATGCTCCTGCAGCCGCTTCAGCGTGTTGCGCCCTATTCCCCAAACCTCCTGCAGCGGAAACAGCTCCAGCGCCTTCAGCCGTTTCTCCTCGCTGTCTATGACGCACACCGACCGGTATCCTGCGTATTGTTTGGCAAATTTGCTGCCCATCTTGGCCAGTGTCTTGCTGGGGGCGATGCCCACGCTGACCGGTATGTCGGTCCATAGCCGGATGCGCAGGGCTACATCGCGCATCAGCTCCTCCAGGTTGTGGTGGCAGCTGTAGCCCCTCAGGTCGCAGAAGCTCTCGTCGATGCTGTAGTTCTCCACATGGGCGATGCTGCCACGCAGGATGGACGTGATCCGTCGGCTCATGGCCGCGTAGAGCACCATGTTGCCCGAGAAGCACTTCACGTCCCCCTGTTGGATAATCTCCCTCACCTTGAAGAGCGGATCGCCTCGCTGCAGGCCCAGCTGCTTCGCCTCCGGCGTGAGTGCCACGATGTTGCCGTCGTTGCTCGACAGCACGCACACCGGCTTGTGGCGCAGTCCGGGATGGAAAGCCCGTTCCACGCTGCAGAAGAAGCTGTTGCAATCTACCAGTGCCCACATATTTCTTGCATGAATGAACTCAAAAACTTAATAACTCAAAAACTAAATAACTAAAACCCTCAAAACTCAAAACCCTCTTTACGCGGTCGGTGGATGGTATAGGTCACGGTTCCCCACACGGAGAAGTCGTCCCCCTCGTTGATGGCTATTTCCGGATAGTTCTTGTTGGCCGGCACCAGCCATACCTTCCCCTTTCGCCGCACCACATGCTTGATGGTGTATTCGCCATTCAGCTCGCACACAGCCACCTCGTGTTCGGCCGGGTTCCGCTGGCTCTTGTCTACGATGATGATGTCGCCGTCGCTGATGCCTGCATCTATCATGGAGTCCCCCTGCACGCGCACCAGGTAGGAAGCCTCCGGGTGTGGGCAGAGCATCTGCAGCAGTTCGATGTCCTGCGCCTGTTCGTTGTTGCTCAGGGGTATAGGAAATCCCGCCACCACCTACATGTCATCAAACAGGGGCAGAG
>CAMGAL010000142.1 GCA_946007445.1 uncultured Mediterranea sp. | reverse complement strand
AAATCCGTGGTTCCATATTCCATTTTTCATTCTTCATTATAAATTCTTCATTTTTCATTTTAAATTATCGAGAGGTGCTTCAGCGCCAGCAAGATACCATCTTCGTCCACCGAGGTGGTGACGTAGTCGGCGGCGGCTTTCACCTCGTCGGTGGCGTTGCCCATAGCCACTCCGATGCCTGCATGGCGCAGCATGGGGATATCGTTGCCTCCATCGCCGAAGGTCATGCACTCTTGAGGCGTGAGGCCGAAGTGGCGGGCCATGAGGTCGATGCCCTGCTGCTTGTTGTTGCCACGGGCGGTGAGGTCGAGGAAAGCGGGATGCCAACGGCCGAACTCACAACCGGGCAACTGCGAACGAATCTCCGCCTCCTGCTCGGCGGTGAGGAAGGGGGTGAGCTGATAGACCTCCTTGCCCTGCAACTCACGGGGGGAAGCCAGCGGTGGAATGGGGAAGCCAACGCCCAGCAGTTCGTTGAAGATGCGCTCCACCAGTTCGTTCGTGTGGCTCACGGCAATGTCGTGCTCACCCACTACGATGCAGGGCACCTGGTGGTGGTGACAGTAGGCGGCCAGCGTCGTCACCTCCACGGGGTCGATGGGGCTCTTGTAGATGACCTCGCTGCGCACGAAGCAGTAGGCTCCGTTCATGGAGACGAAGCCGTCTATCAGGTGCAACTCTTCCAGCTGGCCCAGGTTGGTGATGAGCACCGGCGGACGGCCGGTGGCGATGAAAATCTTCAGTCCGCGGGCTTTGGCCGCAGTCAGGGCCTCGATGGTAGAGGCCGGAATGGTGTGGGTGCGGAAGCTTACCAAGGTTCCGTCTATGTCAAAAAAGAGGGCTTTGATCATGTCAATTTGTTTTCAATTGTTCGGAAGGATAGGGGCAAAGGTAGAGGTTTTCCTTTGTTTTTCCAATAAAAGGATGGCTCTTTCGGGAGTTTTATCTACTTTTGTGGCGCACTAACTTAATCGACGATGACTACCGACGACTCGAAACACCCCCTTCAGAGTATCCGGCTGGACGAATCGGCTTTTCACGATGTGTTCCACCGATACTACGCTCCGCTCTGCCTCTTTGCCTTTCAGTATCTGGAGGATAGGGAGGCAGCTGCCGACGTGGTGCAGGAGTCGTTTACCCGTCTGTGGCAGATACGCAAGGGGTTCCTCTACGAACATCAGGTGCGCTCGTTCCTCTACCTGGCGGTGCGCAACCGTGCGCTCAACGAGCTGGAACACCGCAGGGTGGTGACCGACTATGCCGACCAGATGCTGCTGAAGCGGCAAGACACCTTCTTCCACGACGCGCTGGTGGAGCAGGAGACCTATCGCCTGCTGCTGGAGTCTGTAGACCGCCTGCCCCGGCGGATGAGGGAGGTCATCCTCCTGGTGATGGAGGGGAAGAAGAATGTCGAGATTGCCCGGCAGATGGTTTGTTCGATTGAAACCGTCCGCACCCTGCGCAAGCAGGCCTACCAGAAGCTGCGTATCCTGCTGAAGGACCACTACTACTACCTCCTGCTGCTGGGCTTGCAGTTGCCTTCGTAGAGGAGGAGGGAAAATTTTCGCTCTGGCCATTCACCCTTTTCTCCGATTGGGCTGTTCTATCTACAAAACGATAAACCCGACCGGATGAATCAGATAGAACAAGACTTTGAAGCGGCACGACTGATTGCCCGATACTTGACAGACAGCTTGACCGAGGAGGAACAGCTCCGGCTGGCCCGTTGGCGCGACGAATCGGCTGCGCACGAGGAGCTGTTTGCCCGCCTCTGCAGAGACGATAGTCTGCAGCAGCACATGCAACAGAGAATGTGGTGCGATGCAACCGATGGTTGGACCCGATGGCAACGGGACCTCCGGCGCAGGCAGCAACGCCTCCGGTGGATGCAGCGGGTGGCGGTGGCTGCCGGACTGCTGGTGCCTCTGCTCCTGCTGGGATGGGTGTGGTGGAGCGGTGCGGCCCACCGGACAACGGTACCGATGGAGGTGGCGCAGACCATCGCTCCGGGCAAGACCCAGGCGGTGCTGACCCTCGACAACGGGGAGATGCTCTCCCTGCAGCAGCAACCCGACACCCTGCTGAGCGAGGCAGGACACACGGTGGCCCGGCTCGGCTCCCAGCAACTCAACTACCTGCCCGTGTCCGAGGAAGCCACTCCCCTACAGGCCACTTCCCATCATCGAATCACCACGCCACGTGGAGGTGAGTACACGCTGACCCTGAGCGACGGAACCCGTGTGCAGCTCAATGCGGAGAGCTCGCTGCGCTATCCGGTGACGTTCGGCACCGAGCGTCGCGAGGTGGAGCTGATGGGCGAGGCACTGTTTGACGTGGCACACACGGGAGCACCCTTTGTCGTGCGTACGGGTGGCCTGGAGGTCGAGGTGCTGGGCACGCTGTTCAACCTCTCGGCCTATCCCGACGAAGCGTGTCAGGCCACGCTGGTCAGCGGGCGTGTGCGTGTCAGCACCCGTCGGGGAGAGAGTTGCTTGCTGGAGCCTGCCCAGCAGGCCACGCTGGCGGTTGACGATGGTCCCTTGAGCATCGAGCAGGTCGATACAGCCATCTACACCTCGTGGGCCCGGGGAAAGATACTCTTCAAAGACCGTCCGCTGGGCGAAATCATGAAGGTACTCTCGCGCTGGTACGGGGTGGAGACCCGCTTTGCCGACGAGGAGCTGAAGGAGTTGCGCTTTGGCTGTCACCTCAATCGTTATGCCGACATCACCCCCTTTGTCCGCCTGCTGGAGCAGACAGGCAAGGTGCATGTACAGATAGATGGAAACCAAATTTTATTCACTCATTAAATTCAAACAACTAAATCTTATTATTTCATGAACAGAACACACAACTCTACCCCTCGATGGGGAAGCGGCAGACGCCTCTACACGGTTCTGCTGTTCGTGGGCCTGATGGCCACAGGAGTGCTGCAAGCAGCCAATCTGGTATTTGCACAGACCACGGTGACGGCGCGGTTCCGTCAGGCAAGGCTCAACGAAGTACTTTGGGAAATCCAGAAACAGACCGGATTCACCTTCCTCTACAGCACCGCCGACGTGGACCACGTCATGGTGGACAGGCTGGAGGTGAAGGACGAAAAGATTGCCGACGTGCTGGACAAGTGTCTGTCGGGCACGGGGCTGACCTACCTCGAGAGCGACGGAGTCATCACCCTCCGCAGGACGGAACCGGCTCCGGTGCAGGCTGTAGCCCAGCAGAAGTACCGGCTGAAGGGTCAGGTGCTGGACGAGACGGGCGAGGTGGTCATCGGGGCCAACGTCATCGTGAAGGGCACCACCCTGGGAGCTTCCACCGACATGGAGGGACGGTTCAGCATTGAGGTGACGCAACCCTCGGCCACGGTCGTGGTCTCCTACGTGGGCTACGTGGCTCAGGAGGTGAAGATGCAGGCCGCACGCGCAGCACGCATCGTGCTGCAGATGGACAGTCACCTGACCGAGGAGGTGGTGATTACCGGCTACGGCACCTTCAAGAAGTCGGCCTACGCAGGCTCGGCCTCGAGTGTGAAGGCCGACCGTATGCAGGACGTTCCGGCGGTGTCGTTCCAAGACCTGCTGCAGGGCAATGCGCCCGGTGTGCAGTTCAGCTCCTCGTCCGGCCAGCCGGGCTCCTCTGCGTCAATCAACATCCGCGGTATGGGCTCGTTCAACGCCAGCAACTCACCCCTCTACGTGATAGACGGTGTACCGGTGCGCTCGGGTTCCATCAATACCCTTACTTCCGATGCCGGACTGGACATCATGTCCACCATCAACAGCTCCGACATCGAGAGCGTCACCATCATCAAGGACGCTGCCGCAGCCTCGCTCTACGGCTCGCGTGCAGCCAACGGCGTGGTGCTGATTACGACCAAGAAGGGCAAGAGCGGACGGGCACAGGTGACGCTCAAGGCCGACTGGGGATTCTCTGACTTCGCGATGGACTATCGTCCCGTCATGAGCGGTGACGAGCGCAGGGAGTACATCTACAACGGACTCGTGGAGGGACAGCTGCGCAAGGGCAAGAGTGCCGACGATGCCCGCTCCTATGCTGACGGACTGATTGACGACTACGCGCCCGTGCCCTGGTGCGGCTATGTAGACTGGGACGACATCCTCTTCAAGAAAGGCAACCACCAGACCTACGAAGCCTCGCTGACCGGCGGAACCGACCGCTTCAAATACTACTCTTCGATAGCTTACCTCAAGCAGGAGGGTATTGCCATCAACTCCGGACTGGAGCGCATCAGCGGTCGCTTGAACGTGGACTATCAGGCCAACGACCGCTTGCGCCTGGGGGCCAACATGCTGTTTGCTACGGTCAATCAGGACGTCTATGGCGAAGGCACCTCCTACACCTCACCCTTCTACTCCTCGCGCAATGCGGTGGTTCCCTCCGATGCGGTCTACAACGAAGATGGCAGCTGGAACCGCGACTTCATCCGCAACGGCGACCGCAACCCGCTGCTCTCGGCTACCTACGACTACCAGCGCGAGTATGTGAACCGTGCCTTCAACACCCTCTTTGCAGAGTATGAACTGCTGAAGGACCTGAAGCTGAAATCGACCTTCAGCTACGACTACACCAACACCAAGGGCAAGGACTGGAGCGACCCGCGTACCTCCAACGGCGACGACATCAACGGCGGCATGTCGAAGAAGTTCTATGAGTACAAGAAGATGGTGTGGGCCAACCAGCTGACCTACAAGTTCGACCTGGGCAGCGACCACCACTTCGACCTCCTGGCGGGTTATGAGATAGACTCGCAGTACCGCGACTACCTGTCGGGCTATGCAACCAACTTTGCTACGGCCGACAAGAACGACATCAGCAACGGCATGAAGACCGAGTCGGTGGGCGGCAACTACACCGAGACCCGCATGGTCTCCTACCTGACCCGCGTCAACTACGACTACAAGCATCGCTACTACCTGGGCGGTAGCTTCCGTACCGACGGCAGCTCACGCCTACAGCGCGACCATCGCTGGGGCACCTTCTGGTCGGTGTCGGGTGCTTGGCGGGCCATCGAGGAGAGCTTCATGGAGCCGGTCAAGGATTGGCTCACCGACCTGAAGCTGCGCCTCTCCTACGGTGTAAACGGCACCTTGCCCTCCGACTACTTCGGCTTCATGGGCCTGAGCAGCCTGACCAACGGCTACCTGGAGCAACCGGGCATCCTGCAGACGCAGATACGCAACGACAACCTGAAGTGGGAGACCAACTACAACCTCAACCTGGGTCTGGACTTCGCCCTCTTCCACCGTGTAAACGTCACCCTGGAGTACTACACCCGTACCACCAAGAACCTGCTGATGGATCGTCCCATCTCCATGACCACCGGCTTCGACAGCTACCTGATGAACATCGGTGAGGTGCAGAACCGGGGTGTGGAACTGGAGATTGAGTCGCAAAACATCCGCACGCGCCACTTCTCCTGGAACACGGGCTTCAACATCTCGCACAACCGCAACAAGATTGTCACCCTCGACGGTATGCAGACCGAAATCATCAGCGGCACGCAGATTCACAAGATTGGCAAACCCTACCGCACCTTCTATCTCGTGGAGTTTGCAGGCATCAACCCGGAGACGGGCGTTCCGCAGTTCTACACCAACGACATCGACGAGAACGGACACTATGTGAAGGAGATTACCGAGAAGTACAGCGAGGCCAACGCCATCGTACTCGACAAGCACGCCGAGCCTACCGTCATCGGCGGATTGACCAACACGCTGCGCTATCGCTGGTTTGACCTCAACTTCCTCTTCTCCTACCAGTTTGGCGGCTACTCCTAAGAATACTGGGCACAGAAGACCGAGCATGGCGTGAACGCCCTGAAGGCCAATAACCCAAACTAATGACGCGAAAACTAGAAGCATCCAGGG
>CAMGAL010000141.1 GCA_946007445.1 uncultured Mediterranea sp. | reverse complement strand
TATCGGCTGAAGTTTGAGGAGCTGTTCTATGTGCAGCTCAACATCCTGCGCTATGCCAAGGAGCGGCAGCACAAGTATCGCGGCTTCCGCTTCGACAAGGTGGGTGAGGTGTTTCATACCTTCTATGAGCAGAACCTGCCCTTTGCCTTGACAGGTGCCCAAAAGCGGGTGCTCAAGGAGATACGCCGCGACCTGGGTTCGGGACGACAGATGAACCGCCTCCTGCAGGGCAAGACACTGGTGGCGCTCATGTCCATGCTGATGGCACTGGACAATGATTTCCAGGCCTGCCTCATGGCCCCTACCGAGATTTTGGCAAACCAGCATTTCGAGACCATCACCCGGATGCTCTATGGCATGAATATCCGCGTGGAGTTGCTCACCGGCTCCATCAAGGGCAAGCGACGCGAAGCCATCCTCTCCGGCTTGCTGGCCGGCGAGGTGCAGATTCTCATCGGCACCCATGCCGTGATAGAGGATACCGTCCACTTTGCCCGTCTGGGTCTGGTGGTCATTGACGAGCAACACCGCTTTGGGGTGGCCCAGCGGGCCCGGCTGTGGGGCAAGAATGTGCAGCCGCCCCATGTGCTGGTGATGACCGCTACCCCCATTCCACGCACGTTGGCCATGACTCTCTATGGCGACCTGGACGTGTCTGTCATCGACGAACTGCCTCCGGGCCGTAAACCTATTGTCACCCTCCATCAATTCGATAGCCATCGGGCCGCGCTCTATGCCTCCATCCGCAAGCAGATAGCCGAGGGCCGGCAGGTCTATATGGTCTATCCGCTCATCAAGGAGAGCGAGAAGATTGATCTCAAGAACCTGGAGGAGGGCTACCTGCACATCTGCGAGGCGTTCCCCGACTGCCGGGTATGCAAGGTGCATGGCCAGATGAAGGCGGCTGAGAAGGATGCCCAGATGCAACTCTTCGTGTCGGGTGAGGCGCAGATTATGGTGGCTACCACCGTCATCGAGGTGGGCGTCAATGTGCCCAATGCCTCGGTCATGGTCATCGAGAATGCCGAGCGCTTCGGTCTTTCGCAGCTCCACCAGTTGCGAGGCCGTGTGGGGCGGGGTGCCGACCAGTCATTCTGTATTCTGGTCACGGGCTTTAAGCTGGCCGAAGATACACGCAAGCGCATTGAAATCATGGTGCGCACCAACGACGGGTTTGAGATAGCCGAAGCCGACCTCAAACTGCGAGGCCCGGGCGATCTGGAGGGTACCCAGCAGAGTGGGGTGGCTTTCGACCTGAAGATAGCCGACATCGTGCGTGACGGACAGTTGCTGCAATATGTACGCGAGGTGGCGCAGCAAATTGTCGAGAAAGACCCGGAAGGTGAGTTGCCCGAAAACGCACTGCTGTGGCAACAGCTGAAAAATCTCCGAAAGACGAATGTCAACTGGGCAGCCATCAGTTGAGGCGGAACTGTTAATTCTATGTGAATTGTTTGCGGATATGTTGTAAAACATATTATTATATAAATAACTGTGTTTTAGTTATTTGTGCTCTATCTTCCTGCTTGGGAAGCATTCTCTTCTACAAAAAGAGTTAATATGGTGTGCGCTGTACCAAAAAGAAATTGTACCTTTGAGGGAATTTTTGAAAAACATCGGAGAATAGGACTAAAATAATGAAGTTTATATCTATAAAAACTGTATTGATAGCCGCGGCAACTATGGTAAGCGTACATACAGCTGCGCAAGACCTTATCGCTCGTCAGGCTCCCATTGACCGGAAATTGAAGAGTATCGACTCTTTGGCTTTGCAGAAGCAGATTCGTGCGGAGCAGGCTCTTTTCCCTGGACTTGACCTCTATCCCGAATGGAACAATGACTATGTACAGGCTTACAAGAATGCAGTGGTTCCCGAAACTTATACATTTGACCTTACAGGTTTTGCCATGCCTACCCACAATACGCGCATTACCGATGTCTTTGGCTATCGCCCTCGTCGTCGCCGTATGCACTACGGACTTGACATCAAGGTGTTTGTAGGCGATACCATCCGTTCGGCTTTCGACGGAAAGGTGCGTATCGTCAAGAACCAGGGTCGCAGAGGTTATGGTAAGTACATTGTGATTCGCCATGACAATGGTCTGGAAACGGTCTACGGTCACCTTTCCAAGCAGATTGTGGTGGAAAACCAGCTCGTCAAGGCAGGTGAGTGCATCGGCTTGGGTGGCAATACGGGCCGTTCTACCGGTTCGCACCTCCATTTCGAGACCCGTTTCTTGGGTATTCCTATCAACCCTGCTCTGATGTTTGACTTCGAAAAGCAAGATATCCTGGCCGATAGCTATACCTTCCACAAGACGCCTCAGCGCAACAAGGGCGGTAAAACTACTACTCCGCAGGGCGAAGGTCTCTTCTACAAGGTCAAGAAGGGAGATACGCTGGCCCGCATCGCTGCCCGTCAGGGCACTACCGTGGCTCAGCTCTGCAAACTCAACCGCATTACCAAGACCACGATTCTTCGTCCCGGTCAGGTGTTGCGTTGCTCTTGATATTTTTTGGAATATCTCTTTTAGTTCATACAAACTCCTACGTGCTCTTCCTTCTTGGAGAGATTCGTAGGAGTTTTCTGTATGGTGTCACTCTCTCTCCACTCTCTCTCAAGTATCCCTTCTGTGCTCGGGTGTTACAAAAAGAAAAAGCATTGATAACCATCAGATTATCAATGCTTTCAACCAGTCGGGGTGACTGGATTCGAACCAGCGACCACACGCCCCCCAGACGCGTACTCTAACCGGGCTGAGCTACACCCCGATGTCTCCCTTTCGTTTGACGGGTGCAAAGGTACGGCTTATTTTTGAACTGGCAAGGCTTTCGAGGATTTTTTTTCGTTTTCCCTCAATTTTTTTGTGGAAAGGGCGCTGGTAGGTGCTTTAAGTTGCTCCTTTTGCCCGTTGAGGCATCTGAATGGCTAGGGATGGGGTGTGTATTCCATACGCCAAAGACCATGCAGGTTGCAGTAGGCACGGAAGGCAATGGGAGGCTCGTGCGTATGGAAGATGGCAAACGGTTCGCCATCGGGCTTGAGGCAACTGTGCTGCACGCCTCCTCGGGTGAGCATTTCAATCCATTGGATGTGGTGTTCGGCGGTCATGGGATGCCGTTCGCTGCCCACCTTGACGCGATAAGTCAGGCCTGTGGTCTCGACAGCGGGCAGGTGTTTCTCGACAGAGGCATCTGTGACATTTTCCTCCATCCGTTGCATGGGTTGGCCACAGCAATGCAGGTGGCCGGCACCGCCCTGCACCACCTCTACGATGGCTCCGCATACGGAGCATCGGTAAATTTCAGTTTTCTGTGTCATACGTTTCGGTCGTTTATAGGGTTTGGATTATACCTGTATAACGACCGAAACGGAGAAATGGTTCAGCGTGGATAGCGCAGTTGCCAGAAGGCTACGGCTGCGGCGGCAGCCACGTTGAGCGAATCAACCTGATGGGACATGGGGATGCGTGCCACATAGTCGGCTTCGGCAACGGTGGAGTGGGGCAGGCCGTCGCCTTCGGTACCCATGACGATGGCCAGGCGAGGCTCTGCCTGCAGGGCAGGGTGGTCGATGGGTATCGACTGGTCGGTGAGGGCCATGGCTACGGTGCGGAAGTCCAGCTGGTGGAGTGAGGGCAGGGGCTGCTCCATCCACGTCCAGGGAACGAGGAAGACGGATCCCATGGATACCCGCACGGAACGGCGGTTGAGAGGGTCGCAGGAGTTGGGGGTGAGCAGTACGGCATCGATGCCCAGAGCGGCAGCCGAACGGAAGATGGCTCCTATGTTGGTGCTGTCCACCACGCCATCGATGACCACGATGCGGTACGCATCGCGGCACACCTCCTCGACGGAGGGCAGGGTGGGGCGACGCATGGCGCAGAGTACGCCGCGCGTCAGCGTATAGCCGGTCAGATGGCTCAGCAGCTCCCGCGAACCGGTATAGATGGGGATGTCGCCGCAGAGGGGCAGCAGCGACGAGGCATCCCCCTGCAGGTGCTTGGCTTCGCAGAGGAGGGCCAGGGGTTGATAGCCTGCCTGCAGGGCTACATGGATGACCTTGGGACTCTCTGCAATGAAGATCCCCCGGCCCGGGTCGAGCCGATTGCGCAGTTGTGCTTCGGTGAGCGAGCTGAAGAGTTCGACACCGGGATGGGAGAGGGAGTTGATTTCAATGACAGCCATCGGGTCACATCAGAGGGTGATGATTTCTTCGGCACAGAGTGTCAGTTTCTCCACACCCTCGTGGGTGACTACCCACGAATTCTCGATGCCTACCGGACCGACACCCGGCAGCACAATCTTCGGCTCCAGGGCAAACACCATGCCTGGCTCCAGCTCCTGCTTCATGCGCGGAGCCAGCACGGGTGCTTCGTTAATCTCCAGGCCGATGCCGTGGCCGATGAACTTGGCTTTCTGGTCGGCACCCATGAAGTGGTCGGCCATGCCGGCTGCGGTGACCATCTCGATGGCCTTGTTGTAGAGTGACTCGCAGCTCACGCCGGGCTTGGCCATATCGGCTACGGCGGCCTGTACGTCGAGGCAGAGTTGGTGGGCATCGTAGGCTGGCTGGGGCAGCCGGCCGATGGAGTAGACACGGCTCATGTCGCACATATAGCCGTAGAAGTTGCCTCCGAGGTCTACCATGAGGCTCTGTCCCTCTTGCAGGGGAGCGTTGCACACCCCTCCGGGCAGCGAGGGGTCCATGCCTTCACCGCCGAGGGCGAAGTCGTAGGGGGAGGGGGCACAGGCATTGTCGCCGGCCAGGACGCTGCCCATGAAAATCTCCATGCTCTGCCCGAAGACGCGGAAGTAGCCCAGGCAGCCTTCCAGACGCATGAGGCGCTCTATCTCTATGGAGAGCTCGCGGTAGGTCATGCCGCTGCGGTAGCCTGTGGGGTTCTGCTGGTAGGCTCGGGTGTGGGCTGCTGCCGAGCGCCGGAACATCTCGATTTCCAGTTCGGTCTTGGTGGCACGTGCCTGACGGATGAGGCGGGTGCCGCAGGGGAGTACTTCGCTCTCGGGGAAGCAGGCGGCCAGCCGGCTGTATTCGCTGTAGGGAAGTTCGTCGCCTTCGAGCATCAGCCGCTTGGGCAAGGGCAATTCACACTGGGCCAGCAGTTCGGGCAGTTGCTCGGGCTTGCGGATGGGCAGGATATGCTCGCCTTGCAGGTTGTTGGGGCGCTTCACGAACAGTCTGGCAGGAGCGTTCAGAGGCAGGTAGAGGTAACCACTCACTACGCGGCCATAGGTATAAATGAGGTTCACGTTACAAGTGATGAGGGCAGCGTCAATCTCTTGTTCTGCCATGAGGGCGCGAATCTTGTCGCGCCGCATCTTCAGTTCAGGTAATAACATAATGTATAAGGGTCTTAAGTGGCTGCAAAGATAGTCAAAAAGAGCAAGGGAGACCAAACTGAAGATATAAAAAAGTACTGCCCGATGACCTTCACAGGCGCGGGCAGCACAAACCACAAATACAAATACAACTAAACAAAGTTTCTTATATACTGTGTTGCATGGGGAGCGCTCTCCCCTTAACCAATATCCAAATGGAAAGGTGGGTGTGGAGCATCAGATGATGCCTTGTCCCATCATGGCGTGAGCCACCTTCATGAAGCCGGCAATGTTGGCACCCTTCACGTAGTTGATATAGCCGTCGGGTTCTGTGCCGTACTTCACGCACTGGGCGTGGATGCCGTGCATGATGGTGTGGAGCTTCTGGTCCACCTCCTCGGCACTCCAGCTGATGTGCATGGCGTTCTGTGTCATTTCCAGACCACTGGTAGCTACGCCACCTGCATTGACTGCCTTGCCCGGAGCATACATCACCTTGTTCTCGATGAAGAGGTCGATGGCCTCAGGTGTACAGCCCATGTTGGAGATTTCGCCTACGCAGGTCACCTGATTC
>CAMGAL010000140.1 GCA_946007445.1 uncultured Mediterranea sp. | reverse complement strand
CCCGGCCGTTGAGCTCCGCCAACGACGAGGGTACGACTCCCGGCAGAGGGGTGGGGAGGTCGTGGGTGACCAGCAAGAGTTGTATCTCGCCTTGGGTGCCGGGCCGGAGCCCGGCATCCAAGGCGATGTAATCCAGCCAAGATACCAGGTCCAAATCGGGTAGTGTGCGTCCTAACCGCGCACTGAGGACACGGCGGACGGTGCAAAGGGTCTCGCTCAGGATGCGCACATCGAGCAGAAGCAGGTGGGGCGCAAACTGTACTTTATCTGGCTGCAACGGATTCATCTCTGCTTAATCAAAGCTAACTTGGGGAGCTTTTTCGGCACCGGCTTCGGCTTCGAAGTAGGGACGTTTCTCGAATCCGCACATGGAGGCGATGATGTTCTTGGGGAAGAGGCGGATGGAGGTGTTGAACGACTTGGCCGTGTTGTTGAAGTTGGTGCGGGCCACGTTGATGCGGTTCTCCGTTCCCTCCAGTTGGGCCTGCAGCTCCAGGAAGTTCTGGTTGGCCTTCAGGTCCGGATAGTTCTCGGTGATGGCCAGCAGTTTGCCCAGGGCCGAAGTGATGGCACCCTGTGCCTGCTGATACTCGGCCAGCTTCTCGGGAGTGAGGTTGGTGGCATCCACCTTCATCTGTGTGGCCTGGCTGCGGGCGGCAATCACCCCTTCAAGAGTCTCCTTCTCGTGGGAGGCATAGCCCTTGACGGTATTCACCAGGTTGGGTATCAGGTCAGCCCGACGCTGGTACTGTGTCTCGACGTTGGCCCATTCGCTGCTGACCTTTTCGTCCATCTTGGCCAAGGAATTGTAGGAACTGATGCCCCAGATAGCCACGATGGCTACGAGGGCGATGATGGCAATGGTTGATTTCTTCATGATGATTGAGTTTTGATGTAATTGATGTTTATTCTCTCGATTGGTTTAGAAACGGGTGCCGGCTCCACCGCCGCCACCGATGCCTCCTCCGAAACTTCCTCCGGAGAATCCGCCACCGCCTCCGAATCCGCCGCTGCCTCCTCCAAAGAGGATGGGACCGCTGCTACCGCCTTTGTACTGCTCGTCGTAGCTGCTTTGCTGTCGCTTGAGGGTGTGTCCGCAGTGGCGGCAGACGTAGGTGACCTCCTCCTTCTTCACCCCTCCCCGGCGATAGAGCAGACGGCTGGTGCTACGCTGCAACTTGTGCTGGCCGCACTGGGGGCACTTGCTGGCATTCCATACGGCCCAGATACCGATGCCGATGGCGATAAGGATGAAGATTCCGAAAATCACTGCAAAGCCAATGAGGGCCTCTATGTCCTCTTCGTCGCTGTCGTCGGAATCGTTGCTCATGGAGCCGTCCAAGCGGGCACAGGTGGCCCGAACGCCGGCCACCATGCCTTCGTTCCAACGCTGGTCCTTGAGGTAAGGCACCATCTCTCGCGTCTGGATGCGCTTGCAGAGGGCATCGGGCAGGTCGCCCTCGAGGCCATAGCCGGTATAGAACTGGATGCAGCGCTGGTCGGTGACGAGGAGGATGACCAGGCCGTTGTTCTTCTCCTTCTTGCCCACGCCCCACTCGTTGAGCAGCTGGT
Source organism: uncultured Mediterranea sp. (assembly GCA_946007445.1). GTDB lineage: Bacteria > Bacteroidota > Bacteroidia > Bacteroidales > Bacteroidaceae > Bacteroides. The sequence continues at coordinate 4,423 of CAMGAL010000140.1, read as the reverse complement.
GGCAGAAGTCGAAGCACTCCACCTCGCCAATGCTGCCCACTACGGCCACAACCGTCTCGATGCCCGTCTGCTGCTCCAAGGCGTAGAGCATATGGTCGATGCTGTCGCAGGCGGCTGCGGAGAGTATTCCGTCGGGATTGCAGGTGTAGCGGGTCTTGTCCTGCAGATGTACTTTCGGCAGGTTCTGCGGAGTATAGACGCTGGCCAGTGCCTGCAGGGAGGGAAAGAGCATACAGGCTATGAGGGCGATGGTAAAGGTGAGTCGTTTCATCTCTCTATGTGATTTTGTCCTAATTGGTGTGTGCGAAGATAGTGAAAATCACATCAAGGAATGTATTTTTCCACAAATTTTTTCACGCGGAGGGTATATTCTTCGGGAAAGTCGCGATAGCTGTGGGCATGGTCAACACCAGGAACAAGCCACAGCTCTTTCTCTCCGGCATGGGCCTCGTAGAGGGGGTACACCATCCAGGTGGGGACAAAATCGTCGGCATCGCCGTGGATGAAGAGCATGGGCAGGTGGCACTTAGCGACCTGGCGGAGGGCAGAAGCTTCGCGGAAGCTCCAACCGTTCTGCCAACGGCAGAGCCAATCGGCCACATGGAGCAGGGGGAAAGCGGGCAGACCAAACTGGGACTGCAACTCGCCGCGGAACTCGTCCCACACGCTGGTATAGCCGCAATCTTCTACAAAACATTTGATGAAGGGCTGCTGATGGAGCCCATACTCCACCTCGCCGGCCACCATCATGGTGGTGGCGGCTCCCATCGAAATGCCGTGAACGACCATCTGGGTGCCGGTGCTGCAGAGACGGGGCGTGCCATCGACCCAGAGGGTATCGTTGAGGTGGCCAAAGAGTTCGTCGGCCGTCTCGGTCCACTGCAGGACATCCAGCCGATCGAGCCATCCCATGCGGGCCACCTCGCCTTCGCTCAGGCCATGTCCGTGGAGGTCGGGCAGAAGGATGTTTGAGCCCAACTCGCGGTTGTAGAGCCGCCCGATCATGAGCATACGGATGGCATTGTCGGTATATCCATGCACGATGACGGCCGTGCGACGGGTGGGACGGGCGGCAGCCACGTAGAGGGCATGCTGCATCTCGCCCTCATGGTTGGGGCGGTAGAGGTCGCCCAGGGCCCCGGCTTCCTGCAGGCTATCGACCCACTGCTGCAGGCCGGGATAGGTGTCGGCCATGTAGCGCAAGGAGCCCTGGATGTCGCGGCTCCGGCTCATGGAGGCGGGATGGAGGGCATAGTCGAGCAGATAGAAGCCTGCACCGATCAAGCCGACGGCCAGCAGAAGGAACAGGCCTAGCAGCGAATAGCCGAGCCTACGGAGGGTAGCGGCCTTCATCGTTGCCATATCTCCCAAGCGGCAAAGGCCTGCAGCAACAACATCTCCAACCCATTCTTCACGGTGGCATCTTGTGCCTTGCCCCGCTTCATGAAGAGGGTTTCGTCGGGGTTGTATATCAGGTCGTAGAGCAAGTGGTCGGGGGTAAGCAGGTCGTAGGGAATGTCGGGACAGGCGTCCACTTTGGGGTACATGCCCAGCGGGGTGGCATTGACAATGACCTGATGGGTGGCCATGACGTCGGGTGTCAGTTGTCCGTAGCTCAGGTGGTCGGGATGCTGGGGGATGCGCGACACGTAGGTAGGTTCTATGCCTAAGTTCTTCAGCCCGTGGCAGACCGCTTTGGAGGCACCGCCAGTGCCGAGGATGAGGGCCTTCTGGTGGCAGGGTTTCAGCAGCGGCTCGATGCTCTGGGTGAAACCTATCACATCGGAATTGTGACCCACCAGCTTCACCTTGTCTTTCGGCTGACGGATAATCTGGATGACATTGACGGCTCCTATCTGACGGGCATCGGGGGCCAGCTCGTCCAGGTAGTTGATGACTTGTTCCTTATAAGGAATGGTGACATTGAGTCCACACAGGTCGGGATGTTCCTCGATGACCTCCATAAAGTCGTCAATGCGGGGAATCTCGAAGTTGATATACTCCGCATCAATTCCTTCGGCTTTGAATTTTTCGTTGAAATATCCGCGGGAGAAGGAGTGACCCAACGGATAGCCAATCAATCCGTATTTCATCATTTTTTTAGTTACAAGTTACAAGCTACGAGCTACGAGTTCATTTATTTTTCTGCGATATAGAGGGTGCATACCCCGAAGGTCAGCCGGCGGAAGCGGACTTGACTGAATCCGGCCCGACGGAGGGAGGCCTGCATCACCTCGCCCTGCGGGAAGGCACGGATGCTTGCGGGCAGATAGGTGTAGGCGCTGTTGTCGTGCGAGATGAGACGGCCTACGGCGGGTATGAAGGTGCGCGAATAGAAATGGTAGAGCTGCCGCATGGGGAAACGCTCCGGCACACTCAGTTCCAGAATGACCAAGTGGCCTCCGGGCTTCAGCACGCGGCACATCTCGGCCAGGGCCTTGTCCAGCTGCTCAAAGTTGCGGATGCCAAAGGCCACGGTGACGGCATCGAACGTGGCATCGGCAAACGAGAGGCTGGTGCAGTCTTCGCGTTTGAAGCGTATCTGATCTGCCAAACCGGCTGAAGCTGCCTTCTGACGGGCTATGGCCATCATGCCCTCCGAGATGTCAATGCCTGTCAGCTCGTCGGGCTGCAGTTGGCGGCAAGAGAGAAGGGCGAAGTCGCCTGTGCCTGTTGCCACATCCAAGATGCGCTTGGGTGCATACGGCTTCAGGCTGTTGATGGCCTTGCTGCGCCAGCGGCGGTCGATGCCCAGGGCCATGGTGTGGTTCAGGCGGTCGTAGGTAGGGGCGATGTGGTCGAACATCGCCTCTACCTGTTCGCGCTTGCTGCCGTTGCCATAGCCTTGCGGCAATACTTTCTCTTGGGGGTATTCCATGCTGTATTAACCCAGATACTCTGTGACGTTCTTCTCGATGCGGGCAGCAATGTCGCCGCTCTCCTCCTTGACGAAGGTCTCGCCGGTGATGTGCTCGTAGAGTTCGATGTAGCGGTCGCTGATGCTCTTCACGATTTCGTCGGTCATTTCGGGCACTTGTTGTCCGGCCTTGCCTTGGAAACCGTTGTCCATGAGCCACTCGCGAACGAACTCCTTGGAGAGTTGCTTCTGCGGTTCGCCCTTGGCAAAGCGCTCTTCGTAGCCTTCGCTGTAGAAGTAGCGACTGGAGTCGGGCGTGTGAATCTCGTCCATCAGGTAGATGATGCCGTTGTGCTTGCCGAACTCATACTTCGTGTCTACCAGGATGAGGCCACGCTCGGCGGCAATCTCCGTGCCACGCTGGAAGAGGGCCAGGGTGTACTTCTCCAGCAGGGCATACTCTTCGGGGGTGGCCAGTCCGCGAGCCAGAATCTCTTCCTTCGAGATGTCGGCATCGTGCTCGCCTATCTCAGCCTTGGTGGTGGGAGTGATGATGGGTTCGGGGAACTTCTGGTTCTCCTTCATGCCTTCGGGCAGACGGACGCCGCAAATCTCGCGCACACCGCTCTTGTAGGCACGCCAAGCCGAGCCGCAGAGGTAGCCGCGGACAATCATTTCGACGGGGAATCCCTCGCACAATACGCCTACGGTCACCATGGGGTCGGGCGTGGCCAGTTTCCAGTTGGGGCAGATGTCGGTAGTGGCATCGAGGAACTTGGCGGCAATCTGATTCAGCATCTGTCCTTTGAAGGGGATGCCTTTGGGCAGGATGACGTCGAAGGCCGAGATGCGGTCGGTGGCTACCATCACCAGTTTTTCACCATTGATGTTGTACACATCGCGTACTTTTCCGTGGTAGACGCTCGTCTGACCGGGAAAGTTGAATTCAGTCTTTGTAAGAGCTTGTTTCATAATCTCTTTATATTTATGATATCTGTTTGTTCGATTCTTCTCGGCGCTTCTCGCGTTCGGCTCTCTGCTCCTTGTCGTAGTGATCGTACGCTTCTACAATCTGAGTAACCAAACGGTGCCGCACAATGTCTTTCCGATTCAGTTCGATGAAGCTGATGCCTTTCACATCCTTCAGAATCTTCAAGGCCTGTACGAGGCCGGAGGTTTGGGAGGAAGGGAGGTCTATCTGCGTCATGTCGCCCGTCACAATCATCTTGGTATTCATGCCCATGCGGGTGAGGAACATCTTGATTTGTGCCGATGTGGTGTTCTGCGCCTCGTCGAGGATGACCACCGCATCATTGAGCGTACGGCCACGCATGAAGGCCAAGGGGGCAATCTGGATGATGTTCAGGTCCATATACTCCTGTAGCTTGGCGGCAGGAATCATGTCCTGCAGGGCATCGTAGAGCGGCTGCAGGTAGGGGTCAATCTTCTCCTTCATGTCGCCGGGCAGGAAGCCCAACTTCTCGCCGGCCTCTACGGCGGGACGGCTGAGGATGATCTTCTTGATTTCCTTGTTCTTGAGGGCACGCCCGGCCAGGGCAATGGCGG
>CAMGAL010000139.1 GCA_946007445.1 uncultured Mediterranea sp. | reverse complement strand
GGACTGGATATTCTACCATGCTGTCAGTGTAGACAATCCAAGTGGCCGTGTCTTGATGATGGACCGGGTGAAGTGGGTGGACGGATGGCCCTTGGTAGAGGGACAGACTCCCTCGCTGCAGAGCGAGGCTCCTCGTTTTCACCATTGATTATCGTATGTCGCACTTTTCTATTGTTACAGTTATGTTGCTATTTGGTTTTTTACCCAGCGGATCGGAGTGGATTGTTATCCTGCTGGTGGTGCTCCTGTTCTTTGGGGGCAAGAAGATTCCGGAGCTGATGAAAGGTGTCGGAAAGGGCATCCGTAGCTTCAAGGATGGCATTTCTGAGGTTCGGGAAGAGCTGGAGAAAGAAAATAATAATAGTTAGTCAGTTTTTTTTAGGTAAATAATTATCAATAATATGTCGAAGAGACTCTGTATGCTATGGCTGTGTGTGCTGCTGATAGGTGGCACGTCAGCCCAATCCCTCGAGCTGCCCTTCTCTGCCAGCCTTGCCCTGAAGGTGCCTGGCAATGAGGCCGTACGCTATCCGTTGCAATGGCAGCGCCAGCCGGGCAGCAATGTCTGCCTAGCCGTGCTGGATGCGGCACTTCCCGTACGGATAGAGCGTCGCGTAGAATCCCCGGACGAAACCTCTTGCCGTGTGCAGGTATCTATCCACGCCTTGCAGCCTATTTACTTCAACTATGGTGAGCTGTTGCAGACACCTTTGCCCCATCGAGAAAGCCAGTTCCTTTTACCAGGCTTCTGGTATCACCAAAACCTGCGTTCTCCCCAGCAGGCTCCTTCGTTCCACTCGTCGGATAGCTGGACTGTGCGCGAAGACCGCCTCAGTACACCGCTGACTGCCATCTGTCACGAGGAGAGTCACCTGACCTATAGTGTGCTCCGTCTCGATCCGCACCCCTGCGATGCCCTCACCACCCACCGGGAAGGCGAGGTTATCCTTTCCGGACCTACCTCCGTGGGCTACACAGGCTTTCGTAATGTAGCCGGCCAGGCCGCTTTGGCCTATGGATTCCCCTACAGTGAGGCCCCTCGTAGCTACATCCGTAAGCTGACGCTGGCCCCGCCTATCGAGGCATTTTACTATCTGGCTGCCGGCCAGACCCTACAACTCCACTGGGAGGTGCGACAGCTTGCCACCGCCGACTTTTCAGAATGCGTGCAGCAGATGTGGGAGTATAGCTTCGACACCTTTCAGCCCCAGCCCGTAGAGACTCCTAACAGTGTGGAGCGCATGAAGGAGGTGATGAGCCGATTCTTCACAGACAGTTATGTGGACACTTGTCCGCTCCATTACTACTCCGGCGTAGAACTGCAAACGGCTACCTGTGCGCCTACTGATGTGGCCGAAGTGGGTTTTGTAGGGCGTACGCTGCTCAATGCTTTTAACGCCATCGAGTATGGTGAACAGCAGCAGCATCCTCAAATGGTGGCTGATGCACAAAGCATCTTCCTGAGCTATCTGCAACATGGATTCACCCCCTCCGGATTCTTCCACGCCAAGGTGCTCTTCCGCCATCCCGACAAGGAGCAGATTCATAGCATTCGCCGCCAGTCGGAAGGTATCTACGCCGCGCTTCTCTATCTGCAGTATGAACGTCAGCAGAATCGTCGACATCCGCAGTGGGAGTCGCGTCTGCGCACCATGCTGGAGAACGTGCTCCGCCTGCAGAATCCGGATGGTAGCTTCCCTCGCAAGTTTCGCGACGACTTTTCCGTGGTTGATGCCAGTGGAGGCAGCACCCCCTCGGCCACGCTACCTTTAGTGATGGCTTACCGTTACTTCAAAGACAAACGCTATCTCTTGGCGGCCAAACAGAGTGTTTCCTATCTCGAACAGGAGATTATCGCCAAGGCAGACTACTTCTCCTCCACCCTCGATGCTAATTGCGAGGACAAGGAGGCGGCGCTGGCTGCCGCCACGGCCACCTATTATCTGGCCCTTGTCAGTAAGGGGGCCGAGCGTGCCCACTATGCTTCTCTCACCCGCCGAGCTGCCTACTTTGGGCTTTCCTGGTACTACACTTGGGATGTGCCCTTTGCACCGGGACAGATGCTGGGCGACCTGGGTCTGCAGTCGCGCGGATGGGGTAACGTCTCGGTGGAGAACAACCACATCGATGTCTTTGTTTTCGAGTTTGCAGATGTGCTCCGTTGGCTCAGTCACACCTTCGCCGAACCCCGCTTCTCCCGTTTTGCTGAGGTTATCTCCACCTCCATGCGTCAGCTACTGCCCTACGAAGGTCACGCCTGCGGCATCGCAAAGCCCGGGTTCTACCCCGAGGTGGTGCAACACACCGCATGGGACTATGGCCGCAACGGCAAGGGCTACTACAACAATATCTTTGCTCCCGGATGGACGGTTGCTTCGCTGTGGCAACTGCTCACTCCCGGACGGGCAGAGCAGTTCCTCACCCGCTGATTCTCCTCTGCGCATATGCTGAACCGTTATCTCTTTCCTGCAACCCTGCTGTGGCTTTGCCTGACTTCGTGCCTCCGTCCCACTGCCGTCGGACTGACGGCCAGTGGCCTCTCGCGCACTCACTTCCAAAGTAAGACAGATAGCTTGTCCACAGACCTTTATGTCCTGACCAACAGTCAAGGCATGGAGGTATGCCTCACCAACTATGGCGCCCGGGTGGTCTCCATCATGGTGCCCGACAGAGAGGGCACGTTGCGCGATGTGGTCTTGGGCTTCGACTCCATCCAGGACTATAGGAAGTACCCCAACAATCTAGGTGCCGTGCTGGGGCGTTGTGCCAACCGCTTGGGTCAGGCGAGGGTCACCATTGGGGGCAAAGAGTATAGCCTGCCCCAGAATAATGGGCCGCACTGTCTGCATAGTGGGCCGGAGGGATTCCATACCCGCACGTTCTGGGTGGAGCGAAGTTCGGAGCGAGAGGTGGTCATGTGCTATGTCTCTCCAGATGGAGAGGCTGGTTTTCCAGGCCGGCTCTCCTGTACCGTGACTTACAAACTGACCGATGACAATGCCTTGGAGATCAGATACTCGGCTACTACCGACCAGCCTACTCTCTGCAACCTGACCAATCATACCTATTTTAACCTCGATGGCGATCCCACGCTGACCAACCTCGACTACCTGCTTCAGATAACATCCGACAGCTACTTGCCCATAGACTCTACGGGTCTGCCTACGGGAGTTATCGATAGGGTAAAAGACACGCCGCTCGAGTTCCGTCAGGCTGCCCGCGTGGGCGAGCGTTGCGGCCAGCCGTTTGCTTCCATCTGCTATGCTCGTGGCATCGACCAGAACTGGCTGCTGCCCCCCTCGGTCGACCGTCCCGCTGCCACCGTCTACTCTCCCCGCAGCGGTATCATTCTCGAGGTCTATACCGATCAGCCGGGGATTCAGGTCTACGGAGCTAATGCCCTGAATGGTACGCTCCGTGGCAAGCGTGGTGTGGCCTATGGCCCGCGCTGTGCCATCTGTTTGGAGACGCAGTGCTATCCCGATGCTCCGCATCATCCCGAATGGCCATCCGTCTTGCTCTGTCCTGGCGAACGCTATGAGCATCACTGCACTTATCGCTTTCGGAGAGAATAGTTTTTGATTTTTATTATCTTTGCGCTTGAATTATTAGATTTTTAGTATTAACCAATTTTAATTAGAAACTGTATGATGAAAAAAGTAAGAAACTTTTTTGCGCTGGCTGTATTGACTTTGAACTGCCTGATGGCCTCTGCGCAGCAAGACTATTTCAAGGATTTCCCCGTGGGCGCCAAGCCTGAAATTGTGGGTAAGAAATTGAGTAACCGCTTGATGGAAACTAAACATGAACTCTATGGCAACCGTGGCATCCACTATGCTGAGGTCTGCACCTGGTATGGCGCCCTGCGTTTTGCCGAGGTGACAAAGGATGATGTCCTGCTCCAAAAGTTGCGCAACCGCTTCGAATTGTTGTTCCACATTGAGAAGGACCTGCTTCCGCCGCCCATTCATGTAGACCAGAATATGTTTGGCAGTCTGCCGTTGAAGCTCTACCGCCTGACGGGCGACGAGCGCTACAAGGAGCTCGGCCTGCCCTATGCCGACACCCAGTGGACTCTGCCTGAGAATGCCAAGGAGGAAGAGAAAAAGTGGCACAAGAAGGGCTATTCCTGGCAGACCCGACTTTGGATTGATGACATGTATATGATTACCATTGTGCAGGCCGAAGCCTTCCATGTGACCGGCGACCGTCGCTACATCAATCGAGCCGCCAAAGAGATGGTGCTATATCTCGATGAAATTCAACGTGAAAACGGTCTCTTCTATCATGCTCCCGACGTGCCCTACTACTGGGGCCGCGGTGATGGATGGATGGCTGTGGGCATGACGGAACTGCTCTATAACTTGCCCGAAAACGATCCCAACCGTCAGCGCATTCTGAAGGGCTACCGACTGATGATGGAGAATCTGAAGAAGCACATCAACCGCGATGGTCTGTGGAACCAACTTATCACCGAGCCTGATTGCTGGACGGAGACCTCCGGTTCGGCCATGTTTACCTATGCCATGATTATCGGTGTGAAGAATGGTTGGCTCGATGCAGCTGAGTATGCCCCGGTGGCCCGTCGTGCCTGGCTGGGTCTGTGCAACTACATCAACGACAACAACGACCTCGAAGAGGTCTGCATAGGCACAGGCAAGAAGAATAGTCACCAATACTACCTCGATCGTCCCCGCATCGCGGGCGACTACCATGGTCAGGCTCCCATGATTTGGTGTGCACACGCACTGCTCTCAGACAAGTAGTATAGTCTAATACACAATCATTCTCCTACTCCTTCAGGATAGGTGGCTCTCCCTCTGCCAATGTGGGGCGAGCCACTTTCCTGAGGAGGAAAGTTTGAATTCTTACATCTTTTTTCTTTAATGGATCTGTGTCTTCTTGTGTCTACACCCTTGAAACACGAACCACTGAATATCACAATTTTTTGCTTACCCTATCCATGTATCGAAATGTGCATCCCGTCTGCCTCCTGCTCTTGCTTGTAGCCATGTTGCTATCCGCCTGTTCGGGTACCGCTCCTCATACCTCTTCCCCCGTCTCCGACAAACTACCCGACTCGCTGGCTTCGGCTCCGCTCGTTCCGTTGGCCGATCCCTTCATTCTCTACCATCAGGGCACCTACTATGCCTACGGTACGCATGCTGCCGATGGCATAGAGGTCTACACATCTTCCGATCTCATCGCCTGGCGTCGCCACGGCCTGGCACTCCATGCGTCCGACTCATGGGGCGGACGTTGGTTTTGGGCTCCAGAGGTCTATGCCGTTCGTGGATGTTTCTACATGTACTATTCAGCAGACGAGCACATATGTGTGGCCTCCTCCGATTTGCCCACAGGACCCTTCGTTCAGACTGTGCGGGAGCCGATGATTCCTGAAGAGAAGTGCATCGACTCCTCCCTCTTTATCGATGACGACGGCACGCCCTATCTCACCTTCGTCCGCTTCAACGATGGCAACAACATCTGGATAGCTCGCCTAGAGGATGACTTGACCACGCTCCGCCGTTCCTCCATGCGCCCCTGCATCCATGTCACACAGGCGTGGGAGAAGGTATGGCCCCGGGTGGTTGAGGCCTCCTTTCTGATCAAACATCAGGGAGTCTACTACCTCACCTACTCGGCTAACAACTACCAGAGCCCTCAGTACGGTGTGGGTTGCGCCACTGCGCGCCATCTGCCGGACGGCCCTTGGCAGAAGTACCCGGAGAATCCACTCCTGCAGTCGCCCGGCTCCCTGCAGGGAGCTGGCCACAGCGCCCTCTTCACCGATGCCCGCGGCGACTTGCGCATCGTCTTCCATGCCCATCGCGATTCGACCCATATCCATCCTCGTGCCATGCATATCGGACGGGTCCGATTCGAGGAGGTAGGAGGCGAACAGCGTATGCGTATAAGCTCCGACTATATCTCACCGCGATTGGTGAAGTAGGTGTGCTGTAACCGGAAATACGTGTGAAGTAAATCAGCAACAAGTCCGCGTCTATCAGACGAAGCAAACACACACACCCAATACATCCAAAACCTTAAAATA
>CAMGAL010000138.1 GCA_946007445.1 uncultured Mediterranea sp. | reverse complement strand
GCTTTGGGGAGGTGATAAGATTATTCCTTTCAAACACCTGAATGACAGTCTTTCAGGGGTAGGAGAGAGTTGGGAAGTGTCGGCTGTGGAAGGCAGCGAGTCTGTCGTAGCAAACGGGGCAGACCGCGGTCGCACCCTCCCCGAGATGGTGCGCCTCTATCGCGAAGAGCTGGTGGGCGAGTCCAACTATGCCCGCTTCGGACAGAAGTTCCCGCTCCTCATCAAGTTTATCGATGCCCGCCTCGACCTCTCTATTCAGGTACATCCCGGCGACGAGCTGGCTCAGAAACGTCACAACTGCTTCGGCAAAAACGAGATGTGGTACGTGGTGGCAGCCGACGAGGGAGCCCGTCTCATCTCCGGCTTCAGCCAGCAGATTACACCGAAGGAGTACAAGGAGCGCGTGCATAACGGCACCTTCGCCGAGGTGCTGCAGCAGTGCCCCATTGCGCCGGGCGATGTCTTCTACGTACCCGCTGGACGTGTGCATGGTATCGGTGCGGGAGCCTTCGTGGCCGAAATCCAGCAGACGTCTGACATCACCTACCGCATCTACGACTACAATCGCCGCGATGCACAAGGGCACCTGCGCGAGCTCCACACCTCGCAAGCCCTGGATGCTATCAACTTCGGTGACGTGCAGGACGACTTCCGCACCCACTACGAACGGGTGGAAAACGAACCTGTCGAGGTGGTGGCCAGTCCCTATTTCACCACTTCGGTGTACGACATGACGGAGCAGATCAGCTGCGACTACTCCGAACTCGACTCGTTCGTCATCCTCATCTGTGTGGAGGGAGCTTGCCAACTTACCGACAACGAGGGCAACACCTTGCCTCTGCAAGCCGGTGAGACGGTGCTCCTGCCTGCCGCCATCCAGGAAGTGACCATCGCTCCCGACGGCCACGTCAAGCTGCTGGAGACCTACGTCTAAAACATCCGCCGGAGGCGGCGCATCAGCCGCCATCCCAGCAGGACTCCTTGCAGCAGCGAGGCTCCCGTCTTGATAGCCCGCATCGCCATGCCTCCCCGGCTGGCGGCGGGCTTCAGGGGAGTGAGCAGTTCGTGAGCCGCCTGTTGCATCCGTTGGCGGCTCTGGCGCAACTCGCGGCGTACCTCGGCCTTCTGTCGCGCTATCTCTTCCAGTGTATAGATAGTCGTTGTGCTCATACGTTCTCCTCCTGAGGGTCATCGGCAGGCGTCAGCAGCAACCGTGCCAGGAATCGGGTGATGGGACGCACGATGAGCCGCTGGCGGAAGGCGCAGAGCAGCACCAACAGCAGCAGGTGGAACCCTGCCACCAGCCCGAAGCCGGCCGAAATGCCTCCCACCCAGGGAGCCAGCAGATAGACCAAAGCAAACGAGAGGTAAAACAGAGCCACCAAGCCCAAGACGACGGCCAGTGTCACCCACAGCAGGGTAGATAGCAGTATGGTCAGCTTCTCGGTCGTCTCTAATTGTACATACCGCTTTTGCAGGGTCAGGTAGGCCTTGCATTCGTCCAAAAGTTTACGGAAGTTCTCCGTGCCGGCGTCGTCGTAGAACATGGGGCTCTGTCGTCTTTCGGTTATACTCCGGCCTCTTGCTTCATCTCCGAGGCGATTTCATCCACCAGGTTGTCCATCTCTTCACGGTTCAGCCGGATGCCCTTCTTGCGCAGGATTTCGGCTATCTTGTGACGGGTGTCCTCTCCCTTCTCGGGGGCAAAGAGGATGCCGATGGCAGCACCTACTGCCGCTCCGCCCAGGAAGGCGGCCAATACATTGAGTCCTTTCATACGATGTCTCCTTACTCTTTTTGAGGTTAATACTGCAAAAATAACGATTTCACCGGCATGTTGGTTCTTTCTTCCCGTAATTTTTGCTACTTTTTTATCTTTTTATTCGTAAAGGCTTGGTCAGATGCCTTTTTTTCTATTATTTTGCCGTCTGAAAGTCCAAGGGCTTTCTGAGGATAGAAGATAATGTAACTTATAATATTTAGGAAAGAATGAAAAATCTCTCAGTTCTGGGAATGATGGGCCTCTGTGTGGCTCTTGCATTCTCTTCGTGCAAATCGAGTGAAAGTGCCTACAAGAAGGCATACGAAAAGGCAAAACAGCAGGAGCAGGCCGAGCCCCAGCAGGTTGCGGCTCCCGTTGAGCAACCGGCTCCCGTGGTGGCAGCCCCTGTAGAGACCAAGGTGGTGGAAAGTGCTCCCGCCGGTGTCCGTCAGGAGAAGGTGACGCTGGTTTCAGGCAACGGCTTGAAGGACTTCAGTGTCGTATGTGGCAGCTTTGGCGTACGCGCCAATGCGGACAACCTCAAGAGCTACCTCGAAGGCCAGGGCTACACGGCGCTGGTGGTGTTCAATGCCGAGGCCAACAACGGTTCGGGCATGTATCGCGTCATTGTAGGTACCTACGACTCGCACGCCGAGGCAGCTGCCGCTCGCGATGCGTTCAAGGCCAAGTACCCCAGTCGTTCCGACTTCCAAGGTTCTTGGTTGCTTTATAGCATCCGCTAAGACAAAGACTTCTTTTTGGTAATTATTCAAGGAAGGGAGTGACTCCCTTCGTATAGTGACGGTAGCTGTGAAGCTGCCGTTTTTTTTGCGTGTCGTTTTAAGAATAAGAAGATGTATCTTTGAACGAACTCAGAACGAACCCAGAACGAACCCAGAGCCTCTGCAGGAGTCGGCGCTTGGAGGTGTCAAATAGGCTATTCCTTGATGAGGAAAGTGGTGTGGGTGCCGCTGACGGGATGCTCGGCCAGCGTGAGGTCGTAGCCCTGCATCAGCAGAATCTGGCGGGAGAAGGAGAGGCCCACGCCCGAGCCGGTGGACTTGGTGGTAAAGAAGGGGACGAAGATGTCGCGGGCAATGTCGGTCGGGATGGGTTGGCCGTCGTTGCTGATGCAGAGAGACCGCCGCCTGCGGTTGTCCATGCGGGTGGCGCCCGCCTCCTGCGCGTTCTTCACCAGGTTGATGACCACCTGGCGCAGCAGGTTGGCGTCGATGTGCAGGGTGAGCTGGGGAGGCAGGTCGATGGTCCAGTGCAGGGTGGGGTAGAGGGTGCGCAGGTCGGCAAAGAAGTCGCTGAGGCAGAGGTCGGTGGGTACAGGCTCTTGCAGCTGTGTCAGCTTGCGGTAGCTGCTCACGAATTGGCTCAGGGTGGCATTGGTGTCGCGGATGGCCCGGATGCCCTCCTCCAGCGGGGTGCCTTGGATGGTGGGGTGCTGCAGGTACGACTGGCAGATGCTGCCTATGGGCGCGGTGGCGTTCATGATTTCGTGCGTCAGCACGCGCGTCAGCTTCTGCCACGACTCCATCTCGTTCTGGGCCACCATGCGCCCTATGTCGTGCGCCATGCAGTTGAGCCGCTCCAGCAGGGCCCGCTCGCCCGAAGTGCCGCTGACGGGTAGCTGAAAGGTGAAGTCACCGTTGCGCAGGGCCTCACCCATGAGGAAGGCCTTCGACTGCAACCGCCGTTGGTGGCGATGGTAGAGGGCACACACTGCGGTCAGCAGAAGTAGAGCCAGAAGGAGGACGGGTAGCATCATGGGCGTCGGATTTTGGCGTAGAGGGTTTGACGGGTGATGCCCAATAGCTCGGCCGCACGGCTGATGTTGCCGTGACACTTCTCCACCACGCGGCGCACATGGTCGCTCTCCACGCGGGCCAGGGGGACGATGTCGTTGTTCCGCTCGAGGGCATCGCGCAGCACGTGGAGCAGCTCGTCGTTGTCCCACGGCTTGGTGATGAAGTCGGCGGCTCCCTCCTTCAGGGCACGGACGGCCAGCTTCACGTCGGCAAAGGCGGTGATGAGCACGATGGGCAGGTCGGGGTGCAACTTGTGGATGGAGCGGAGCCAGAAGAGGCCTTCCTGTCCTGAGGTCATGCCCAGGTGGAAGTTCATGTCGAGCAGTACGATGTCTACACACTCCTGCTGCAGGGTGGGGAGGATGCTGTCGGGGGCAGAGAGCGGGATGATGCGGTCGAAGATGCCGTTCAGACAGATCTTGAGGGCTGTCTGTATGGCCGGGTTGTCATCGACTACCAGAATGGTTCCGTACGTTGTCATAGTGTCCAGTGCTTCTTGTTTTCAGGTTGCAAAATTACACTTTTCTTCGGATTGGCCTGCGCTCCCTTGCAGAATTGTATGAAATTCATCCACCCGACCGTATGATTATCATACAATCCTACTTTCGGGCAGTTCGAAGCCTTGGCGGTTTCGGCAGAAGGGTGCATCTTTGCGGTGGAAAAAGAAACTCTCCAAGTAAAGACATAAACATAAACGAAAAATGATAAAGACTGAAAATTTGATACGGGTATTCCGCACCGAAGAGGTGGAGACCGTAGCGCTCAATGGCGTAAGTATAGAAGTGGAGGACGGCGAGTTTGTAGCCATCATGGGACCGTCGGGCTGTGGCAAATCGACCCTGCTCAACATCTTGGGACTGCTGGACACACCCACCGAGGGTCACTACTGGCTGGATGATGCCGAGGTGGGACAGCTGAAGGAGAGACAGCGCACGGATTACCGGCGCGGACGCATCGGCTTCGTGTTCCAGAGTTTCAACCTCATCGACGAGCAGACGGTGGAGGAGAACGTGGACCTGCAGCTGCAATACCTCGGAGTGCCCCGCAAGGAGCGCCGCGAGCGGGTGCTGGAGGTGCTGCGCAAGGTGAACCTCAGCCATCGGGGCAAACACTATCCACACCAGATATCGGGCGGACAGCAGCAACGGGTGGCTATAGCCCGAGCCTTGGTGGGAAGACCCAAACTGATATTGGCGGACGAGCCGACCGGCAACCTCGACTCGAAGAACGGCATCGAGGTGATGGAACTCCTGGCACAACTCAATCAGGAGGGGACCACGGTGGTGATGGTGACGCACAGCCAGCGCGATGCCGCCTATGCCCACCGCATCATCAACCTCTTTGACGGACAGGTAGTGGATAATAAAACACTTTAATTTCTGAAGCTATGAAAAGTTATTTCAAATTCTTGTCAAGAAACAAACTCTATACGGCCATTGAGCTGTTTGGCTTGTCGGTGGCGTTGGGATTCGTGGTGCTGCTGGTCAGTTATGCCACCATGGAGTATCGGGTGGGTGCCACCCAGAGGTTATCCAAGAATATTTACGCCGTAGGTTCGGATGACTATTACGGCATGACGCTGGGTACGGCCCCCGAATTCTTTCCCTCCATCCCCGACATCCGGACATGGACACGAGTGGCCAAGGATCCCTATATCAAGGACCTGGCCGTAGGAGAGGAGAAGTATCCGGTGGAGGTCATGGCGGTCGATACCAACTTCCTACAGCTTTTCGACTACGAGTTGGTGGGAGCCTCGCGCGAACGCCTCTTCTCCTCCAATCAGGAGGTCATCCTCTCCCGCTCGTTTGCCCGACGCCTCTTCGGGGCAGACTCCCCCATCGGGCGGGTGGTCAAGGCCGACACCTTGCAACTGACGGTGACGGGTGTCGTCGAGGATTTTGATGAGGACGATGTCTTCCAACCGGTCGATATGCTGATAAACATCAACCACCTGAAGGGAAAGCTGCAGTGGATGGACCACTTCGGGAACGTGATTCCCTTCGTTCTCCTTGACGACCAGACCAACGTTGAGCAACTCCGAGCGACGCTGCTAGACAAGTATTTGGCTTACTGGGACTTCTATACGCGAGATGATGAAGGCGGATTCATCAAGGGCTCTACGCTGACGCGACTGGACCATCTCTACCTAAACGATGCCATGAAGAGCTACACCTCGCTCCGCAAGGGGAGCCATCAGCAGGTGGTGCTCCTCTTCGTGCTGGCCGTGGTGCTGCTGGTCTCGGCGGTGTTCAACTACATCAACCTCACGGTGGCGCAAGCCGGCAAGCGGGCCAAGGAGATGGCCACGCGCCGACTGCTGGGCGAGTCAGTGGCCGGTGTGGTGGGGCGCTACCTGCGCGAGTCGGCCCTCTTCACGACGGGCTGCTTCCTGATGGGGTGCCTGATCGCCTGGGCGTTGCGTCCGCTGTTCAATGAGATGTTGCAGACGAGCATCAGCCTCCTGCCTACCTGGATGACGGCGGTTTGGGCAGTGGTGGCTGTCGTGCTCCT
>CAMGAL010000137.1 GCA_946007445.1 uncultured Mediterranea sp. | reverse complement strand
CTGGTTGCCCTGCATCAGGAGGTGGGGCTTGAGGGCATTGACCACGGTGATGTGCTTCTCGTCCAGCTCCAGGGCCACCTCGCCCACGATGTTGTTCACCAAGACACCCACGTCGACGCGCTCCATGTCTATCAGGTAGGAGGCCTCGTCCATGCGGGTGAGCACGGAGATGTCGCGCAGCAGGCGGCTCAGGCGGTTGCTCTGGGCGTAGCATCGCTCCAGGAAGGTGTGCAACTTCTCGGGTGGGATGCGCCCCTCGGCACCGACAATGGTCTCCAGATAGCCCTGTATGCTGCTGACGGGTGTCTTCAGTTCGTGGGCAATGTTCTGGGTGAGCTGGCGCTTCAGCTGCCGCTGCTCCTCCTCTTGGGTAATGTCGTTGATGGAGATTTCGAAGCTCAGGTCCTGGAAGATGATGCACTCGATAATGAAGACGCGTCCGTTCTTGGTGAGCGTCATCGACATGCGCTTCTCCTCGGTGGAGGTGGGCAGGGGCTGGCTCAGCGACTTGTCGATGAAGTCGTTCACGGGACAGAGCTCGGCCACGGCGAAAATCTCTTCGGTGGTCTGCAGGTTGGAGTCGGAGAGCTGGTTGCTGTACTGGATAAAGAGGTTGTTGACCAGAATCTCGCGCTTCGAGCGGTTGAACACGCCCAGTCCCTCGCGCGAGCTCTGCAGGTGGGTGATGAGCTTCTCGCGCTCGATGTAGAGCGCCTCCTTGGTCTCGCGCAGGCGGCGGTAGATCTGGATGATGTGTTGCGAGATGTCGCCCAGCTCGTTGTGGGGGAAGGCCTGCTGGATGTCGGACTCGATGGGGTCGTTGCGGTCGGCTCGGATGGCAAAATCGCGCTCGTGGCTGATGGCGCTCCCCATGCTGACCGTCAGCCGGTAGAAGACGAGCAGCAGCAGCAGGGTGACTATCAGGGTGAACCAGAGGTAGCCCTTGTCGGTAGCCAGGCTGCGCACCAGGTCCACGTCGTAGGGCAATGCCGTGCGGACAATGAAGGCGGGATAGAGCGTGGCCGAATAGAAATAGGGCGTGCCGTCGCTCTCGGAGGTGCGCATCACGTTGTAGCCCTTGCCCCGCTCCAGCGCCTGGCGCACCTCGGGACGGCGCAGGTGGTTGGGCCAAGCCACTTCGTTGGGATGCTGGCTGTCGAAGAGCACCTGACCGCTGCGGCTGATGAGGGTGATGCGCAACTCCTTGCCCACATGCACCTTGTAGGCCTTCAGCAGGTCGGGCCACAGGGCGGCGGGACGGTCGTGCAGCTCCAGGTAGATGCGCTCGTTGTAGTCCTGCAGCTGCAGGTCGAGCAGTTCTATCTTATAGGCCTTCTCGCGCCGGTACTGGTAAACCAGGAAACAGACCACCGACAGCAGGAAGAGCGAGATGACCGACAGGAAGAGCTTCTGGCTGAACGAGATGAGGGGTCTGGACTTACTTATCTTCGAAACAATACCCATAGCCCAGTCGTGTTACGATGCACTTGCCATATTCGCCAATCTTCTTGCGCAGGCGGGTGATGTTGACGTCGATGGTGCGGTCCAGCACATAGACCTCGTCGCTCCACACCTTCTCGAGTATCTCCTCGCGCGAGAATACCCGTCCGCGGTTGAGCAGGAAGAGGCGGAGTATCTCAAACTCCTTCTTGGTGAGCGGCACCTCGGCGCCGTCAATGCTCACCAGCTTGCGACCGGTGTCGAGCGTCAGGGTGCGGAAGGCGATTTGCTCGCCCGCCTTCTCCTTCTGCTGCACCTCGCCGGTGCGTCGCAGCACGGCCTTGACTCGGGCTATCACTTCGCGCAGGGAGAAGGGTTTGGAGATGTAGTCGTCGGCTCCGATGTTCAGCCCCGTCACGGTGTCGTTTTCAGTGTCTTTGGCGGTGATAAATATAATAGGTATCTGAGCGGTGGCTTTCTCCTTCTTCAGCATACTGGCCAACTTGAATCCGGATATTTCGCCCATCATCACATCGAGTAGCAGCAACTGATAGCGGCTCAGGTCGAGCTGCAGAGCCTCTTCGGCCGAGTTGGCCGTATCGACCACATAGCCCTCATTCTCCAAGTTGAACTGCAGGATTTCGCAGAGGTCCTCCTCGTCGTCCACGACTAAAATATGGTATTCGTTCATCGTACCTCCCCTTATTGATTTAGTTGTGGCAAAGTTACGTTTTTATTTTTGTTTCGTCGCAAGGTTGGGGGTTACATTTGTGTGACGAAATGCGATAGAAGGAGTTAAAGGAGGTAAGGAGAAAAGGAGTTAAAGGAGGTAAAGGAGTTATCGGCCCTGTCGGGCCTAGGAGTTAAAGTCGATACTCTGACTATTGGCTTAGCAGGCGAAGCCTGAAAGTATGAAAAAGGAGTTAAGGAGGTAAAGGAGTTATCGGCCCTGTCGGGCCTAGGAGTTAAAGCCAATACTAAGACTATTGACTGAGCAGGCGAAGCCTGCGATAACTCCTAACGGAGCGTAGCGGAGTGATAACTCCTCTAACTCCTTAACTCCTCTAACTCCCTAACTCCTTATCTCCTTATCTCCTTAATAAAAAACAATCAATTAAAGATATAACGGATACCCACCTGCAACTTCCAGCACTGGCTGTAGTCCTGATAGGTCTCGTAGGTCTTAGTGGGATATTCACCGTTCACCTTATACATCGAGAAGATGGGGGTGTTCTTGTCGTCCTTGCCCTCGTACTTCAGGATGCGGCCGCCGTTGCTGGGGTTGGTGGTCTTGCCTACACCCCACTTGGAGTTGAGCATGTTGCCCACATTCAGGATGTCGAAGCTCAGCTGGAAGCAGTGCTTCGTGGCACCCACCTTGAACTCGAAGTCTTCCAGCCAGCGGAAGTCGAAGCGGTGAACCCAAGGAGCGCGGGCAGCGTAGGCCTCGGCATACTCGCCCTTGTGGTTCTTCAGATAGTCATCTTGCTCCACAAACTTCCAGAAGGCCATGCGGTCGGCATCCGTCTTGAACTTGATTTCGTTGTCGTTGCGGGGGATGTACATCAAGTCGTTGCTCAGGCCGTCGCCGTTCATGTCGTTGGTGTAGCAGTAGCTGTAGCCGCTGTAGGAAGAGCCGCTATAGAAGAGGCTCAGGCGAGTGCCGCGCAGCACACCCTTGTGGGTGAAGGGCACGTTGTACTTGATCTCCGGAATCACCTTGTCTCGCACGACTTAGCGAGAGCGCTGCAATCCACAGTAGTTGGGACCAATTACGGTGATCAGAACGGTCCAGGCCGAAACGGGGTCACTGCCCGGCATACCAGACACCTCCTTCGACTCGGTGTGGGTGTAGGCGGCCATCAGGCTCAGGTCCTTAGTGGGCTGGGCGTTGAGGGTGATGTTGGCCGTGTAGCCCCAACCCTTCGAGGTGTTGTCGAGGAGGACGGCGTTGGTACCCTTCACGTAGGCATAGTCCGAGGGATAGATGTAGCGGTTGTCGGCACCGTTGAAGCGGTCCCAGCCGTTCTGCTCGGGGTTCTTGATGTTGATGTTGTTCATCACGACGGCATTCACGTTCTTCATGTACATGAACTCACCCGTCACGGTGAAGGGGAACGATACGGGCAGCTGGTAGTCCACGGCCAGCGAGCTCTTCCATACCTGCGGCATCTTGAAGTCGTCGGCAATGCCGGCAATCTTTTTGCCGGCCACATGCTTCTCGATGGTGGTGGGCAGGTTGAACTTCTGGATAATCTCGTCCACGTTGGTTATCATGCCACCGGCCAGCTGGTCGAGGCGGCCGTCGCGGCTAATAACTGTACCGTTCTTATAAACAGTCTTAAACGAAACGCTGTTCTGCACCAGGTTGGCGTTGGTGGGCATGTTGGTGAAGAACACCAAGGGGATGCGACCCATGAAGACGCCCGTACCTCCACGCACCTTCAGCGTCTTGTCGCCCAGCACGTCCCAGGTGAAGCCCACGCGGGGAGAGATGCGGAAGCCGGAGTCGGCCCACTTGCCGGTGTCGATGTGGCGGCCGTCGAAGTCCAGGTCATAGATGGCGTTGTTGCGGGCAATGTCCTTGTCGTCAAACATGAGGTTGTCGAAGCGCACGCCGTAGCTCAGCTTCACGCGAGGGGTCACGTCCCACTCGTCCTGGGCATAGAGGCCCAGCTGGTTGAAGGTCACCTGTGCATTGGGGTTCTTGTTGCCGTTGAAGCCGTAGGTGATGGCAAACGTTTCAGGTGCAGCACCGCTCAGGAAGTCGTCGATGCTGTTGTAGCGGTAGTAGGCCGTACCATTACGCATGTAGGCGTTGTTGGCAAACTGATGCTCGTAGCTGATGCCGGCCGTCAACTTGTGCTTGCCCAGGTAGTAGGTGAAGTTGTCGGTGATGGTGGTAATCTTGTTGTGCACACCGTTGTTGTAGGTGAACAGCTCGTAGCCGGCGCTGATGTAGGGCTCCATGATCTGGTTGCCGTCAGCGTCCTTACCGGCCATGATGTCGATGAAAGGGAAGACGGACGAGTTGCTGCCGCGGATGTCCTCGATGCTGGTGTAGGTGAAGAGCAGCTGGTTGCTCATCTGGTCGGTGAAGCGGCTGTGCAGGTCGGCCGAGATGGACTCCACGTTGTTGTCCATGGAGTACATGGAGTTGGCATACGACATCGACTTGGGGCCTACACGTGTAGTTCCGTACAAGCGGCCACTAGAATCACCATCAAATGAATTGCCGTTGGGCTCATACCAGGTGGTGTTCTCCGTCTTGTTGTAGCGCAGGCTCAGGCGGTGACGGTCGGTGATGTTCCAGTCTATGCGGGCCAGAATCTTCTGATTCTCACCGTCGCCGGGGAAGCTGGTGAAGGAACCGGTGTCATAGCCATACTTCTGCTTCAGGTGGTCGGACACGCGCTGCAGGTCGCTGGCCAGCGTGCGCGACACCATGCCGCCCACAGCCTCGCCCTCCTGACGGGCACGATACTTGATGACCTCGCTCGGGGTCTTTTCCTTCTCATAGTTGACGAAGAAGAAGAGCTTGTTCTTGATGATGGGGCCACCCAGGGTGAATCCGTAGGTAGTCTTCGACTCGTCGGAGCGGCCGCCCAGATCCTTGCCGTCGATGCGGTTACCGCGCATGTCCTGGTTGCGGTAGTAGGTGTAGGCCGTACCCTTGAAGGTGTTCGTACCACTCTTGGTGATGGCGTTGATGCCGCCGCCGATGAAGTTGGTCTGACGCACGTCGAAGGGGGCAATCACTACCTGCACCTCCTCGATGGCATCCAGCGACACGGGGTTGCCGCCACCGGGCAGGTCGGACGAGAGGCCGAAGTTGTTGTTGAAGTTGGCACCGTCGATAGTGAAGTTGGTCGAGCGACCGTCGCCACCGGCAAAGCTCATGCCGTTGGCATAGGGCGAGAGGCGGGCCATGTCGCTGATGCTGCGGTTGATGGTAGGCATAGCCAGCATCTGCTGCTGCGACACGTTGGTGGTGGCGCCGGTCTTGGCCGTGGTGAACTTCGAGCGGTTGGCCGTAACCACCACTTCGCTCAGAATCTCCGAAGATTCGTTCAGCTTGGTCTCCAGCTGGAACACCTCACCCAGCTGCAGGGTAATGTCCTGATGGATAGCGGTCTGATAGCCCACGTAAGAGATAGTCACCTTGTAGGGACCGCCGGTACGCATACCCTGAATGGTGTAGCGGCCATCCATGTTGGTAATCACACCGTAGTTCGAACCCGAAGGCTCGTGAACGGCCTGCACCGTAGCACCGATGACGGGTTCATTCGTAGCGTCTGTCACGCGACCGGAGAGGGTGGCCGTGGTGACCTGTGCACTCATGCCGAGCACCACCGTTGTCAACCGCAGCAGCGTCAGCAGAATCTGTTTTCCTTTTAACATAATACCTTGAGTTTTTAATAATAACTAAGTTTATTTTCTTAAATTCGGTGCAAAGATACTAAATTTAATACACGTATGCAAGCCCTACCTGTTACAAAGCCATTAATTTGTGAAATTCGTCAGTTAATAACAGATAACAGATAACAGATAACAGATAACAGTTTTGTTTTTGCGGTATCAAGTGTATCAGTTGTATCAGTTATCAGTTATCAATTATCAGTTATCAGTTTTCAATTTGGGACGGTGAACGAAACGTTCAGCGTCGCCTAAGAGAGAGAAAGAATCTATATCTATATAAATC
>CAMGAL010000136.1 GCA_946007445.1 uncultured Mediterranea sp. | reverse complement strand
TGAGGGCAGTCGGCACTCTGGGCAATGCGGATGGCGTGGCGGCTGGCGTCGAGGCGATGCTTGGCGGCCTGGATGCTGGCCTTGGTGGCCAGGGCGGTCTGCGCCACTTCGGCAGGTGGGGTGAGCGGCTGGAGGGTGAGCTCCACGGCGGGGCGCTCCAGCTGGAAGCCTTCGGGCGTGTCGAGCTCGATGAGCTGTCTCAGGTCGAGCAGGCCGAGCTGGTAGCTGTTGTGGGCTTCCACCTGGTTCATCTCGTCCTGCGCCAGGCGCGAGCGGGCATCGGCCACTTCTTGTGCCGAGGCCTTGCCCAGGCGTTGCAGGGCCTCGATGCGGGCCAGCTGCTGTCGGCTCAGGTCGGTCTGTCCCTGGGCCACCTGGTAGGTCTCGAGCTTGTAGAGGGTCTGCAGGTAGGTCGAGGCGATTTGTACGGCGATGTCGTCTTTGGCCTTCTGCAGGTCGGCCAGGGCGGCCTTGAGGTTGAGCTTGGCGTAGGCCAGCTGGTTGGGCAGCTGCATGCCGGTAAAGAGGGGTACGGAGGTGCCTACGGAGAGGTTGGTGCCGTGGCTGGAGGTGTTGACATAGACGGTGGAGTAGTCGCCCGTGGCCTCGTCCTTGATGGCGGTCTGCGTGCGTCCCCAGTTCCAGTTTTGTCCGGCCGAGGCGTTGAGGTTGGGCAGCCGTGCCCAGCGTCGGGTGTTGACCTCCACGGCACCCTGCTCTGCGGCGTTGGCGGTCTGCTTGATCTGGATGTTGTGGTCGATGGCGTAGTCGATGCATCGGCGCAGGCTCCAGGGGGAGTCGGCAGGCTGCTGAGCCCCGGGTGTGGTCTGCTGAGCGTGGGCTGTGGTGGCAGGTGAGAGGGCCATGGCGCCCATCAGCAGGGCGTAGGCGGTATAAAGCGTTTTGTTCATTTTTATCAATTTAAAATTTAAAATTTAAAACGGTGGGTGTATGCGGTGGGTGTATGCGGTGGGTGCATCCGGGCGGAAAATATTCCGCCCCTACAGGTGGATGATTAATACCTTATCCCTTATCCCTTATCCCTTATCCCTTATCCCTTATCCCTAAACCTAATCCCTAATCCCTCATCCCTTCTTCTGCTCGCCGCCGCGCACTTGCTCTTCCTGCTTCAGGCCGCTCTTGATGGCTATCTTGATGCCGTCGCTCATGCCGATCTGAATCTGCCGGCGCTCAAACTGCTGCTCGGGCTCGGACTTGGTCAGGACATAGACAAAGGTGGTGTCGCCGCTAAATTCTACGCACCCCTCGGGGATGGCCAGGGCCTGCTCCTGCCGCTCCAGCACAATCTCGGCGTTGGCCGAGTAGCCCGAACGGATGGTTACACCCTCGGGTGGGGTGATGGCAGCCTTGATCTCAAACTGGTTGGCTCCGTTGCTCTCCACGCCCTTGGGCGAGATGTACTCCAGGGTGGCGTCGAACGTCAGACCCTGCAGGGCGCCGATGGTGAGCTTCACGGGCATCCCTTCGTTCAGGCGACCCACCTCGGTCTCATCTACGTTGCCGCGGAAGATGAGGTCGTTCATGTTGGCCACGGTAGCGATGGTGGTGCCGTCGTTGAAGGTGTTCGACATGATGACCGAGTTGCCCACCTTGATGGGCACGTCGAGAATCAATCCGTCGATGGTGCTGCGTATCAGCGTGCTGCTGAACGAGGCGCTGCTCTTGGTGATGCCCTCCTTGATGATTTCGAGGTTGTCCTTGGCGGTCTGCAGCTCTTCGCGTGCCTTGCTGACGTTGACCTCCTCCTTCTCATACTCTTCGCGGCTGACGAGCTGCTGCTCGTAGAGCTGCTTGATGCGGCCAAAGTCGGTCTCGGCCTGACGGGCGCTGATCTCGGCCAGGCGCACGCGGCTCTCGGCGCTGTTGAGCGAGCCGAGCTCGGGGATCACCTTGACCTTGGCGATCACCTCGCCCTTGCGGATGGTTTGGCCCGCCTCTTTATAGACCTCGTCGATGATGCCCGAGATCTGGGGCTTGATGAGCACCTCGTCGCGCGGCTCCACCTTGCCCGTGGCGATGGTACTCTTCACCAGGTCGGTCACTTCGGGCTGATGCAGCTCATAGACTTTCACTTCGGGCTTCGACTTCTGATAGAGGAAGACAAAGGTCCATACAAAGACCAGTCCGATGGCACAAAGACCGGCCGCTTTAAAGAATTTTCTTGCTTTCATATCGTTTGTAAATTATTTATGTATTCATTTCAACTGTTCACTCATCGCGGATGGCCTCGATGGGCTTGATGGCCATGGCGCGGTAGGCGGGGGCCAGGCCAGCCAGCAGGCCCAGGGCGGCCAGCAGCATACAGGTGCCCAGGGCCATCACGAAGGAGATCTGGTAGTTCACCTCGATCTGGCCGGGGGGATTGACGGCGGCCTCGAGCACGTGGAGCACGAAGACGCCAAACGTGATGCCGCTCATCCCGGCTACCGAGGTGAGCACGATGCTCTCGGCGAGAATCTGCTGCAGAATCTCGCTGGGGCGCGCACCTATGGCGCGGCGGATGCCTATCTCGGTGGTGCGCTCCTTGACGGTCACCATCATGATGTTGCTCACCCCGATGGCGCCGGCCAGCAGGGTGCCCAGACCCACCATCCACATCAGCACGCGGATGCCCTTCATCAGGTTATCGACCATGGAGAACATCGCCTCGGCGTTGAGCATCATCACGGCCTGCTTGTCGTCCGGCGCGATGAGGTGGGCCTGCTTGAGCACGCTCTCCACCTGAGGCTGCACGTCGGTCACGCGCACGCCCTCCTTGACCGTGAAGCAGAGCACGTCCACAGTCTTGCCTATGTTGTAGGCCTGCTGCATGGTGCTGTAGGGCAGGACCACGCTCTCCGAGGCGGCCCCCTGGATGTTCATGTTGCTGTCGCCGTCGGTCATGCCGATGATGCGGTAGTAGATGCCGTCCACCTGGATGTCGCATCCGCAGGGGTCTTCGCCCTTGGTGAAGAGGGCCTCGTAGATGCGCTTGCCGATGACGCACACCTTGCGCGCCTCGCGGATATCCACCTCGTTGATGAAGCGGCCATACTTCATCGGCTGGTGTTCGATGTATTCATAGTCGGGGTAGAGCCCCTTGACGGCACAGTTGTACTTATGCTCGCCGTAGATGGCGTTACGCCCCCAGAGGGCGAATGTGGGGGTGACCAGCTGCACGCCCTCCACGCTGCGTACGCGCTCCACGTCCTGCAGCTCGATGGACCACCAGCGCCCCTTGCGGAAGCCCTTGTAGGCCTCGCTCGTAGGCTGGTCCACCACGAAGGCGGAGTTTTGCGCAAAGCCCTCGAACTGCCGCTTCATGGTCTCTTCTACGCCGTTTCCGCCACCAATCAGGCTGACGAGCATGAAGATGCCCCAGAAGACGCCAAACGCCGTCAGCAGGCTGCGCGTGCGGTTGCGCGTAATCGTCACGAGAATCTCTTCCCATGTATCTCTGTCGTAAAGTTTCATTATCTTTTTCGTTTTAATATTGTTGTATGGGCGGAAAATGAGGGTCGCGGAGCTACACGGCGTTCAGCGCCTCGATGGGGCGGATGTGCGTGGCCTTGCGGGCGGGGAAGAAGCCGGCCAGCGTGCCCGCGATAATGAGCGTGAGCGTGGCTTGCAGGGCGATACGCAGATCGACCGTGGGGTCGGTAAACATGGTCTGCTGAAACCAGCCCGCATCCATCGTCTGGGCGCCGAAATAGCTGTCCATCCACTCCGTCACCCCGATGCCCGCCACCATGCCGATGTAGCCAAACAGGGTGGTGATGACCACGCTCTCTGAGATGACGAGCCACAAGATGGAGCGCGGCTTGGCACCCAGGGCCTTGCGGATGCCGAACTCGTGGGTGCGCTCCTTGACCGTGATGAGCATGATGTTGCTCACGCCCACGATGCCGCTCAGCAGCGTGAAGATACCGATCACCCAGATGGCGGTAGTCATCACGCCCATGGCCTGCTGCGACTGGATATACTGCCGCATGCGGTTGCCGATCCATACGGCCCCCGTGTCGTCGGGGTCGAAACGGTGGAGTCCGGCCAGCACGCGGCGGTAGCGCTCCTCGAAGTCGAGGTTGCTCGCTTCATCGTGGAGTCCGCGGGTGGTGAAGAGCAAGGTATTGATTTTGTTGCTGCCCTGCTTATAGATGGTCTGCAGGGTGGAGAAGGGCACGTAGGCACCCCGTTGCCCCTGATCGCCCATGTCGCCGTAGATACCTACCACCTGGAAAGCGAAGGCCCCCACGTGGATGAACTCTCCCACGGGGTCGGTGTGGAGCTGCTTAAAGATGGTCTCGGCCGAGTTCTTGTGGAGCACGATCACTTTGCGTTGCTGCTGGATGTCAATCTCGTTGACGAAGCGTCCGGCAACCAGCTTCACGGCCTCGATCTTGATCTGCGTGGGCGACACGCCCATCAGGGTGGTGCTGACGTAGTCTGTGCCGTAGCTCAGCGTCACGCCGCCCTGGGTCACCTGTGCGCCCGTCTCGATCACCTCCTGGGGGAAGAGGCGCGCGGTCTCGGTCATGTCGCGGTTGTCGAGCTCCACAAAGCGTCCCTCCGCCAGTCCGTCGTAGGGCAGGAGGGTCCATCCAGGATAGACGCGTACGACGTTGAGTGCCCGTTCGCCGGAGCTCTGCTCAAAGGCATGGATCAATCCGTTGCCTGCCCCGAGCAGCACGATGAGCATAAAGATGCCCCACGCCACGGCAAACCCCGTGAGCGCCGTGCGCAGTTTGTTGCGCTTCATCGTGCCATAAATTTCTTGCCAAAGGTCAAACATATAATTCAGTATACAGCTACGAGCTACAAGCTACGAGTGACGAGTTTGTAGCCCTAATCATTAATCACTAATCACTAAACACTAATCACTAATCCCTAAACCTTATCCCTAATCCCTTATCCCTAATCCCTAAACCTTATCCCTCATCCTCATTTCATCCAGCCGTTGACGCCGAAGGGGGAGGCGTTGTGGTCGATGTTCTCTTCGATGCTGCCTATGATGCCGTCCTTGATGTGGATGATCTTGTCGGTCTGGTTGGCCACGCCACTCTCGTGGGTCACCACCACGATGGTCATCCCCTCGGCGTGGAGCTCCTTGAGGATTTGCATCACCTCGACCGAGGTCTTGCTGTCGAGGGCGCCTGTAGGCTCGTCGGCCAGGATGATCTTAGGCTTGGCAATCAGGGCGCGCGCGATGGCCACACGTTGCTTCTGTCCGCCGCTCATCTCGTTGGGCATGTGGTAGGCCCACTCCTTGAGTCCCAGCTTCTCCAGGTACTCCATGGCGATGGCGTTGCGCTTGCGGCGGCTCACGCCCTGGTAGAAGAGCGGCAGGGCCACGTTCTCCATGGCATTCTTGAAGTTGATGAGGTTGAACGACTGGAAGATGAATCCGATGGTGCGGTTGCGCAGTTCGGCGGCGCGGTTCTCGCTCAGGTTCTTGATGAGCGTGCCGGCCAGGCGGTACTCGCCCGTGTCGTAGGTGTCGAGGATGCCCAGTATATTTAATAAGGTGGACTTCCCTGACCCCGAGGCTCCCATGATGGAGACAAACTCGCCCTGGTCGATGTGCAGGTTGATGCCCTTGAGCACATGCAGCGGAGCCCCGTTGTTGTAGGTCTTGTTGATCTCTCTTAAATCTATCACAATCTTGTTCGTTTAAATACTATGCGTTTATACTCAGTTTGGTTCACTCTCTAAAAAAAGGCTTGCCCTGCAGAGGCTGTGCCTACCGCGTGGAGCGCGTCGGTTTCAACCGCCCTTTTGGGCCTGTTTTGCACGCTCGGGCCGTAGGTTTTGTGCCATTTTTGTTCTATCAGACGTTGATAGATAGGAAAAAGTTGCAAGTATAGCGCATTTTTTTTGAAAAACGTTTTGTTATCTCAAAAAAGTTCACCAATTTTGTTCGCGTAAAATAAATACTAACCTATAAAAATGAGTAGATATCATGAATACTAACATGGAAAAGCCCTACGTAGTGGGCATAGATATAGGCGGCACAAACACCGTCTTTGGTATTGTTGACGCACGCGGAACGATTGTAGCCAGCAGCTCGATCAAGACTGGCGCCTATGCTGATATTGAGGAGTATGTGGATGCAGTTTGCCAAAACCTGCTTCCGCTCATCGTGGCTAACGGCGGCGTGGACAAAGTGAAAGGTATCGGCATCGG
>CAMGAL010000135.1 GCA_946007445.1 uncultured Mediterranea sp. | reverse complement strand
TCCTATGGGCGGCTGTCTGCCTAAGCTCAACCAGTTCCCCATCCTGATGGCTCTGTTCATGTTCGTGCCCAGCGCCATCGAGCTGCGTCAGCAGAGCTTCCTCTGGGCGGACGACCTCTCGACCTACGACGCACTGGTCACCTTCCCCTTCCACATCCCCTTCCTGGGCGACCACATCAGTCTCTTCTGCTTGCTGATGACCGTCACCACCCTGCTCAACACCAAGTTCATGATGCAGCAGCAGGACAATGGTGCCAACCCGCAGATGGCAGCCATGAAGTGGATGAGCTACCTCATGCCCGTCATGTTCCTCTTCATTCTCAACGACTATCCGTCGGGCCTCAACTACTACTACTTCATCTCTACGCTCATCAGCGTGGCCACCATGATTGTCTTCCGCAAGACCACCAACGAGGCCAAGCTGCTGGCCCAGCTGGAGGCTCATAAGAAAGACCCCAAGCAGATGAAGAAAACCGGTTTTGCCGCACGCCTCGCTGCAATGCAGAAGCAGCAGGAAGAGTTGATGCGTCAGCGGCAGCAACAAGGCAAGCGTTGACCTACTCCAATCGCGACATCATCCGCATAGCCTTTCCCATTCTGGTCAGTCTCCTGATGGAGCAACTGATAGGCATGACCGACACGGCCTTCCTGGGCCGTGTCGGGGAGGTGGAGCTGGGAGCATCGGCCATTGCCGGTGTGTTCTACGTCGTGCTCTTCATGATGGCTTTCGGCTTCAGCATCGGGGCACAAATCCTCATGGCGCGGCGCAACGGCGAGCAGCAATACCGCGAGATAGGCAACCTCTTCTACCAGGGTCTCTACTTCCAGATGGCTTTGGCGGGCATCCTGTTTCTGGTGTGCTACCTGCTGATGCCTCTGCTGTTGCGTCAGATGGTCTCCTCCACACGGGTCTATGAAGCGGCTCTCAGCTACCTGAATGCTCGCATCTTCGGCTTCTTCTTCGCGTTTGGCGGACTGATGTTCCGCGCCTTCTTCGTGGGCACTACCCAGACGCGCACCCTGACGCTCAACTCCATCGTGATGGTGCTCTGCAACGTCGGTTTCAACTACCTGCTCATCTTCGGTCGATGCGGACTCCCGGCACTGGGCATCACCGGTGCGGCCATCGGCTCGTCGCTGGCCGAGGGGGTATCGCTGCTCTTCTTCATCGTCCACACCCGTCGGCACATCGACCTCGACAAGTACGGGCTGCGACGCATCCCCGGCTTCTCCTCCACCGTGCTCCGTCGGATGCTCAACGTCTCGCTGTGGACCATGATCCAGAACTTCGTCTCACTCTCCACCTGGTTTCTGCTCTTCCTATACATCGAACATTTGGGTGAGCGTCCGCTGGCCATCACCAACATCATCCGCAACGTCTCCGGCCTGCTCTTCATGGTCATGATGGCCTTTGCCTCCACCTGCGGCTCGCTGGTGAGCAACCTCATCGGCAGCGGTCACCCCGAAGCTGTCCGTCCCATGATCCACCGGCACATCCTGCTGGGCTACGCTTTTGTCCTCCCTCTGGCGCTGCTCATCTCCCTCTTCCCCGACCAGGTGCTCTCCATCTATACCGACATGGCGGAGCTGCGCATCGAGGCCGTACCCTCGCTCTATGTGCTCTGCACGGCCTACCTGCTGCTGGTACCGGCCAACGTCTATTTCCACTCCGTATCGGGCACGGGCAACACCCGCACCGCACTGTTCTTAGAGCTGAGCACCCTGGTGTTCTACGTGGCCTACATCACCTACATCGTGGCCATCCGTCGCTACAGCGTGGCCGTCGCCTGGACCTCCGAGCACTTCTACTCCATCTGCATCCTCACCCTCTGCTACCTCTACATCCGCAGTGGGCGTTGGCAGGGGAAGAGCATCTGAGGGCGAACAGCTTTTCTCGCCAAACCCTTGGAAGTAAGGTTCAGAAGCTCTATCTTTGCAAAAAAAGAGATGATATGAAACAGAGAAACCTATTGCTTATGGCAACAACACTGGCCTTGGCCTCCTGTGGCGGAGGGCAACCCAAAGAAGAGACAAGCGGCGACATCATCGGCAAGTCCGACATCCGCATCACCGACCAACGCATGACACCTGAAGCTCTCTGGGCCTTCGGACGCATCGGCAGCGTGGCCGTATCACCCGACGACCGGCAGATGGCTTACACCGTGAGCTACTACAGCGTGGAGCAGAACAAGAGCAACACCGAACTGTTCGTCATGAACACCGACGGCAGCGACGGCCGGCAGCTGACCCGCTCCTCCTACCGCGAGGGCGAACCCTGCTGGATGGGCAACGGACGGTTGGCCTACCTCAGCAACGAAGGCGGCAGCAGTCAGGTGTGGCAGATGGATGCCGACGGCAGCAACCGCAAGCAGCTCACCCACTACGAGGGCGACATCGAAGGCTTCTCCTTCTCACCCGACGGGAAGAAGCTGCTCTTCATCGCACAGGTCAAGACCGTGCAGAGCACGGCAGACAAGTACCCCGACCTGCCCAAGACCACGGGCATCATCGTGGACGACCTGATGTACAAGCACTGGGACGAGTGGACCACCACCGCTCCCCACCCCTTCGTGGCCGACTTCGACGGAGAGGGCATCAGCAACGTGCGCGACATCCTGCAGGGCGAACCCTACGAGAGTCCCATGAAACCCTTCGGCGGCATCGAGCAGCTGGCATGGAGTCCGACCTCCGACAAGGTGGCCTACACCTGCCGCAAGAAGACAGGCATGGCCTACGCCCTCTCCTCCAACTCCGACATCTACCTCTACGACCTCACCACCGGTCAGAGCAGCAACATCACCGAGGGCAACCTGGGCTACGACACCAATCCGCAATACTCCCCCGACGGACGCTACATCGCCTGGCAGAGCATGGAGCGCGACGGCTACGAGGCCGACCTCAACCGTCTCTTCATCCTCGACCTGCAGAGCGGCGAGAAGCGATTCGTCAGCAAGGCCTTCCAGTCCAACGTGGATAGCTTCCTCTGGAACCGCGACTCGCAGAGCATCTACTTCCTGGCCGTATGGCACGGCACGACGCAAATCTACCGGGCCCACCTCGACCAGACAGAAGAGAGCGACCCCACCGCCTGCCGCATCGAGCTGATGACCTCCGGCATCCACGACTACGCTTCGCTGGCACTCTGTGGCGACGACCTCATCGCCAAGCGTCACTCCATGAGCATGGCCGACGAAATCTACCGTGTGGGCAAGGAGACGCAGCAGCTCACCTTCGAAAACAAGCACCTCTACGACCAGCTCGAGATGGGTCGCGTGGAAGAGCGCTGGATGACCACCACCGACGGCAAGCAGATGCTCACGTGGGCCATCTATCCCCCGCAGTTCGACCCCAAGAAGAAGTACCCCACCCTGCTCTTCTGCGAAGGCGGACCGCAGAGTCCCGTCAGTCAGTTCTGGAGCTACCGCTGGAACTTCCAGATCATGGCAGCACACGGCTACATCGTGGTGGCTCCCAACCGTCGCGGCCTGCCGGGCTTTGGCGTGGAGTGGAACGAATCCATCAGCGGCGACTACGGCGGCCAGTGCATGCGCGACTACTTCACCGCTATCGACGAAGTGGCCAAGGAACCCTTTGTCGATAAAGACCGGCTGGGATGCGTAGGCGCCAGCTTCGGCGGCTTCTCCGTCTATTGGCTGGCCGGCCACCACAACAAGCGCTTCAAGGCCTTCATCGCTCACGACGGCATCTTCAACATGGAGATGCAGTATCTGGAGACGGAAGAGAAGTGGTTTGCCAACTGGGACATGGGCGGTGCCTATTGGGAGAAGGACAATGCAGTGGCTCAGCGCACCTTCGCCAACTCCCCCCACAAGTTTGTGGACAAGTGGGACGCTCCCATCCTCTGCATCCACGGCGAACGCGACTACCGCATCCTGGCCAACCAGGCCATGGCAGCATTCGACGCAGCCATCCTGCGCGGCGTACCGGCCCGTCTGCTCATCTATCCCGACGAAAACCACTGGGTACTCCGTCCGCAGAACGGCGTCCTCTGGCAACGCGTCTTCTTCGACTGGCTGGATCGCTGGCTGAAGTAAATCTATTCACGCTGCTCGCGAAACCTATTCGACGTTGACGTTACCCGTAGCGGCAGACCTATGTGTCTACCCGGAATACCAAAGCATGTGTATCCGGGCGAACACGCAGGTTCGCCCCTACGGGTTTTGTCATTGATAGTGCAGTATAGCGGAGTAGGCTGTACCGGGTCAGTCCGAAAAGTCGGTGGCCAACTCTCCTCCTCCGGGGAGTTAGAATCAACGGCTCTGCTTGGCCTGCTCCATCTTCTCGCGATAATACTGCTGCATCACGTAGAAGGCGAGCTTCTTCTGTCCCTCGGGAGAGATGAGTCCCTTGCGGTTGAAGAAGTCCTGCACATGGGGCAAGTAGCGGGCCGGCGAGCGGAAGTCCATCAGAATCCAGGGAGAGAGGCCGGAGAGACCATCAATCTTGTCGAGCATCTTCAGATTTTCGATGTAGAGGTTCTCCTGAAACTCTTCGCAGAAGCGGGTGTCCTTGTCGGCGTGCCAGCCGGCCAGGGCACCGCCGCCGAACTCACTGATGATGACCGGCTTGTCGTAGGGCACCTCCCAGGTCATCTTGGCGGCTACGTTCACGTCGCGATACCATCCCACATACTGGTTGAAGCTCACCACATCCACATACTCGTGCATGTTGTCGCTCAGCTTGTTGTGGAAGTTCTTGGCCGAGGTCACCTCCATGGCCATGGAGATCAGGCGGCTGCTGTCCATCTCGCGGGCATAGCGGGCCAGGCTGCTCAGGAACTTGTCGCGCGGCTCGCTGTGCGGTGTCTCGTTGGCAATGCCCCAGATGACGACGGCAGCGCGGTTCTTGTCCCTGTAGATCATGTCGTGCAGCTGGCGTTGGGCGTTGGCGTAGGTCTCCTCGTTGGTCCAGTCGATGGTCCAGTAGACCGGAATTTCGTCCCACACCATGATACCCATCTTCTCGGCCTCGCGCACCTCCAGTTCGCTGTGCGGATAGTGGGCCAGGCGCACATAGTTGCAGTTCAGCTCCTTGGCCCATCCCAGCAGGGTGCGGCTCTGCTCCAGGTTGCGTGTGCGTCCTTGTGTGAAGGGGGCCTCCTCGTGGATGGCCACACCGCGCAGGAAGATGGGCTTCCCGTTCAGCACAATCTGCTTCCCCTTCGTCTCGATGCAGCGGAATCCTATCCGGTCCTGCATGGACTCCTCACCCAGCGTCAGGGTCACGTCGTAGAGCTTCGGACTCTCGGGGCTCCACAGCTCGGGCTTCGCCTTGATGGAGAGCTCGGCGCGACCCTCGTCATCGGTCATCACCTGCTGGTTCACCTTCAGTTCGGGGATGCTGACGGTCACCCGTTCACCGGCCTTCCGGCTGTTCAGCTTCACCCATCCGGTCAGGTGCTTCCAGTCCTGCTTGTCGAGCTGCAGGCTGTAGTCCTCGATGTAGGTCTCGCCCACCTCCGTCAGCAGCACATCGCGAGTGATGCCGCCATAGTTCCACCAGTCGTAGATGTTGGTCGGTATCTGGCTGCGGTCGCGCTTGTTGTCCACCTTCACGATGACGTTGTTCTGTCCCGGCTTCAAGGCCGAGGTGATGTCGTAGTTGAAGGGGGTGAATCCGCCCACGTGCCGCCCCATCTTCTGTCCGTTGACGTAGACGATGGCTTCGTAGTTCACCGCTCCGAAGTAGAGCACCGTGCGTCGTCCCGGCTTGGGCTGGTAGTCGAAGGTGCGGCGCAGCCACACCGTCCCTTCGTAGAAGAAGAGCCGGCTGTCCTGCGTGTTCCAGTCGCCGGGGACGGCCATCTGCGGACTGGTGTCGAAGTTATACTCCACCAGGTCTATTTTCGAGCGTTGGTGGGCATCGCGGAAGAATCCGTTGCGGTCTTCCCTCATGCGGTAGTCATAGAACCCGCGTTCCTGCACATCCACGATGTAGTTCCACTGTCCGTTCAGC
Organism: uncultured Mediterranea sp.; assembly: GCA_946007445.1. Classification (GTDB taxonomy): domain Bacteria; phylum Bacteroidota; class Bacteroidia; order Bacteroidales; family Bacteroidaceae; genus Bacteroides. The sequence goes on along the minus strand of CAMGAL010000135.1, from coordinate 269 downwards.
GTCGTGGTGTGGGGGCGGCCATAGATGTTGTTCACCAGAGGTATTTCCTGTGCCTGCAAGGTCAGGCAGCTGCCTGCAGCCAGGCATAGCGTCATCAGTATGTTTTTCATATTCACTAAATAATTAAAATCTTACCGTGATTGCAAATGTACGCAGAAAATGGCAAAGATTCAAAACAAAGTCTGCCAAATATACAGATAGGTTTGCAAAAACTTATTCAAGTTTCGGCTTTGCCTCAACTATAGGAGTTAAAAGGAGTTAGGAGGAGT
>CAMGAL010000134.1 GCA_946007445.1 uncultured Mediterranea sp. | reverse complement strand
GGGCCACACCCTGCTCCGTGACAAAGAAGCCGTTGCCGGTATGCAGCAGCTTGCCGTCAGCATCGTAGGTAGCAACAAACAATACGGCACGACGGGCCTTCTCGGCCCATTTGGGAGCTTGCGCACGGCCTGCCATCGACAGCAGGCAGAGCAGCAGTCCCGTCAGAAAGATTCTATGATTCATCATGACTCTATGTTATTCTTGGGTTATTTCTGTTTCTTGGGCCATTCGCTGTTTCACGGCCTCATACACCAGGATGCCGGCAGCCACTGAGACATTGAGCGACTCGATGTGCCCCAGCATGGGTATCTTGACCCACTCGTCGCAGAGGGCCAGGTTGTCGTACGACACCCCTTTGTCTTCCGCTCCCATGATGATGCACATGGGGCCGGTGTAGTCGGCTTTGGAGTAGTCGTAGTCGCCCTTCTCCGTGGCAGCCACGATGTGGAAACCACTCTCCTTCAGGTAGCGCAGGGTCTGCGTCAGATTCGGTTCGCGGCAGACGGGCAGCGTGTGCAGGGCACCGGCCGAGGTCTTCACGGCATCGGCATTGACCGACACACTGTTTCGCGACGGGATGATGATGGCATCCACCGCCGCACACTCGCAGGTACGGGCTATGGCTCCGAAGTTGCGCACATCCGTAATGCCGTCCAGCATGACGAACAGCGGCGACTTGCCTTGCTCGAACAGGTAGGGCACCCAGTCCTCTACCCGCTGGTAGGTGACGGCCGACATGAAGGCCACCACCCCCTGATGATTCTTGCGCGTGATGCGGTTGAGCCGCTCGACGGGCACCTTTTGTACGGGCACGGTGATGCCTTTCAGGGCCGCAAAGAGTTCCTTGGCGAGGTCGCCCTGCAGCTCTTTCTTGACCAATACCTTATCTATATCCTTGCCGGCCTGAATGGCTTCGATGACGGCTCGGATTCCAAATATCATTTCACTATTTTCCATGTTTCAGTACATATTATTCGTTCTGCCCCTGCAGCAGCGCACGGGCATTGTTGAGGGCAGCCTCGGTCAGCGTGGCTCCACTCAGCATACGGGCTATCTCCTCCACACGCTCCTCGTCCGTCAGACGGCGTATGTGGCTGATGGTAGCCTCCTCGTTGTCTTGCTTATAGACCTTGTAATGGGCACTGCCCCGGGCCGCTATCTGAGGCAGGTGGGTGATGCTGATGACCTGACGGTCCTGACTACCCATCTCCTGCATGATGTCGGCCATGCGGTCGGCAATCTCGCCCGACACGCCGGTATCTATTTCATCGAAGATAATGGTAGGCAGCTTCACGGCCCCTGCTATCATGGCCTTGACCGACAGCATGACGCGGGCTATCTCACCGCCGCTGGCCACCGACGAGATGCTCTGCAGCGTGCCGTTCTTGTTGGCCGAGAAGAGGAAGTTGACGGTGTCCATTCCCAGGGCACCCGGCTCCTTGCGGAGTCCCGTCTCGACCACAAAGCGCACATTGGGCATTCCCAACGGAATGAGGCGGGCAGCCATCTGGCTCTCCACCTCGCGGGCAGCCGCCTCCCGCTTGCGTGTCAGCACGTCAGCCAGTGTCATGAGCTGCCGGTAGTGTGCCTCACAGCGGGCACGCAGCTCGGCGATGTGCTCGTCTGAGGTGTCGATGGCGGCCAGTTGGGCGGCATAGTTCTCGGTGAGGGCTATCAGTTCCTCTACGGTGGCCACCCGATGCTTCTGCTGGAGCGAATAGAGGAGGTTCAGCCGTTCGTTGACCTCAGCCAGCCGCTGCGGATTGAATTCCACCTCCTCGGCCTGTATCTCCACCTCGCGGGCGATGTCCTTCAGCTCGATATAGGCACTCTCCATGCGCTGACGCAGCTCCTCGGCCGACGGATAGACACGCTCCACGCCCCCGAGGAGGGAGGCTCCCTCCTTCACGCCGGCCAGCACCCCTGCTTCGTCGCCCCCCGACAAAAGGGCGGACGCACGGTAGAGGGCAGCCTTGATCTCCTCGGCATGGCTCAGGGTCTCAGACTCCTGCTCCAACTGCTCCTGCTCCCCGTTCTCCAGCCGGGCTTCTGCCAACTGTTCGTACTGGTAGCGGATGTAGTCTTCGTCGCCACGCGCCTTCTCCAGCGACTCCACAGCCTCCTGCAAGGCCTGCTTGCTGGCTCGCCAGTCGTTGTAGCAGGCCGTGTAGGCGCGCAGGTCATCCGCCAGATTGGCAATGTAGTCGAGCACCTTCAGCTGGAACCCCTCTTGATTGAGCAACAGGTTCTGGTGCTGCGAGTGGATGTCTATCAGTAGTTCGCCCAGCTCCTTGAATAGGGCCAGGGAGACCCGCGTGTCGTTGATGAAGGCACGGCTCTTGCCCGCCGCCGAGAGCTCACGGCGCAGGATGCAATCGTCGGCATAGTCCCAGTCGTGCTCCTCGAAGAAGGGCTTCATGCCGTAGGCCGACACGTCGAAGTGGGCCTCAATGACACACTTGGAGGCCCCCTTGCGAATGGCCTTCACGTCGGCACGCTGACCCAGCAGCAGGCCGATAGCCCCCAGGATGATGGACTTGCCGGCTCCCGTCTCGCCGGTGATGACCGAGAAGCCCCGTTCCAGGGTGATGTCGAGGGTCTCTATCAGGGCATAGTTCTGGATGAAGAGTGAACGTATCATGGCGCTATTCCTCTGTAGCCTGTGTGCCGAGCATACGGGCCAGCTTGTTGACAATGTCCACGGCCACCTCCGCCTTGCTCTTCAGCGGGAAACTTTCTGCCCCCCGGCTGTCCAGCAAAGTCACTTTGTTGGTGTCGCACCGGAATCCTGCTCCGGCATCCTGCAGGGAGTTGAGGACGATGAAGTCCAGATTCTTGCGTTGCAGCTTGTCGGCCGCATGTTGCAGTTCGTTATTGGTCTCCAAGGCAAACCCTACCAAGATGCGCTTCTTCTGCCCATGCTCTTTGAGGCGGCCCAGTTCGGCCGCGATGTCGTGCGTGGGGGTCAGCTCCAGTTGCATGGGACCGGTGGTCTCGCGCTTCACCTTCTGCGCGGCTACGGTGGCAGGCCGGTAGTCGGCCACGGCAGCGGCCAGGATGGCCGCATCGGCCTCTGCAAAGGCCGAGCAGGCAGCCGCATACATCTCGTCGGCACTCTCCACATCGTAGCGGGCGTACACCGGGTAACGGGGCTGCACCTTCATGGGGCCGGCCACCAGGATGACCTTCGCCCCTCGGCTGGTGCACTCGTCGGCCAGAGCCACACCCATCTTGCCCGAAGAGTAGTTGCCGATGAAGCGTACCGGGTCTATCTTTTCGTAGGTGGGTCCGGTGGTGATGAGGATGGTCTTGCCAGCCAAGTCACCCTCCTGACAGGCGAAATACTCTTCGAGGCGACGGATGATGACCTCCGGCTCCTCCATGCGTCCCTTGCCCACCAGGTGGCTGGCCAACTCTCCTTCGGCCGGCTCGATGATGTGGTTGCCGTACGAGCGGAGGATGTCCAGGTTCTGCTGCGTGGAGGGACGGGCATACATATCCAGGTCCATGGCCGGGGCAATGAATACCGGTGCCTTGGCCGAGAGATAGGTGGTGACCAGCATGTTGTCGGCAATGCCGTGGGCCATCTTTCCGATGGTGGAGGCCGTGGCCGGAGCCACGAGCATGGCATCCGCCCAGAGGCCCAGGTCTACATGGCGGTTCCAGGTACCGTCGCGCTGGGCAAAAAACTCGCTGATGACCGGCTTGCTGGTCAAGGCAGAGAGGGTGATGGGGGTGATGAACTCTTTGCCGGCAGGGGTGATGACCACCTGCACTTCGGCTCCGCGCTTCACCAGTCCTCGTATGATGTAGCAGGCCTTATAGGCAGCGATGCTGCCCGTAATGCCGAGTACGATTTTCTTTCCTTTCAGTCTGTTGGACATAGTCGAGATATCATTTATTCGTCAGCTCCCGCAGCCGTATCTTGGTCAGCATGGCCTTGGTATTGAGCGTGAAGTCACTATTCAGCATCCAGCTGTAGTATCCGGGGTCGCGTTTCAGCACCTCCGTGACGGCCATTCCCTTGTACTTGCCGAAGTTGAACACCTCCACGCCCTTGTCGTCGTACACCATGCGGCCGGCAAAGTCAACGAACTTCGTGAAGCAGGAGTAGTCCGACAAGAAAGCCACGTCATTCTGCAGGTCGGGATAGCGGTCCAGCTGGGCCATCAGCACCTCGTAGGTGGCACGCGTATCGGCGGCAGCCGTGTGGGCATCGTCGAGGTTCTTGCCGCAATAGAATTTGTAGGCAGCCGACAGTGTGCGCTGCTCCATCTTGTGGAAGATGACCTGCACGTCGATAAACTTCCGCCGGCTGAGGTCTACCTCCACGCCGGCACGCAGGAATTCCTCGGCCAGCACGGGGATGTCAAAGCGGTTGGAGTTGAAGCCGGCCAGGTCGCACCCCTCGATGTCGCGGGCCACCTGCTTGGCCACCTGCTTGAAGGTGGGGCAGTCGGCCACGTCGGCATCATAGATGCCATGCACCGCCGAGGCCTCGGCAGGGATGGGCATTTCGGGGTTGATACGCATCGTCTTGGCCTCCTCGTTGCCGTTGGGATGCACCTTGAGGTAGCAGATCTCCACAATGCGGTCGGAGTTGATATTGGTTCCTGTAGTCTCCAGATCGAAGAACACCAGGGGATTTTTCAGATTCAGTTTCATCAGTATGTCGTCTCCTCGGTTATTCGTTGAGCATCATGGGCATGAGCAGCATCAGCAGGTCTTCGTTCTCCTCCTGCTCCAGGGGGATGACCACGCCGGCTCTCGACGGGTCAGCCAGTTCGATGACCACCTCCGTCGAGGAGATGTTGTTCAGTATGTCAATCAGGAAGGTGGACTTGAAGCCTATCGACATGGGCTGGCCGTCGTACTGGCAGGTCAGCACCTCCTCGGCGCTGGTCGAGAAGTCGATGTCCTGAGCCGACACCACGATTTCGTTCTCCTGCAGGCGCAGCTTGATCAAGCTGCTGGCTTGCGACGAGAAGATGGACACACGGCGCATGGCACCCAGCAGCAGCAAGCGGTCAATGGTCACCTTATAGGGATTGTTGCGGGGAATCACCGAGTTGTAGTTGGGATAGCGGCCCTCAATCAGGCGGCACATCATCTGGAAGTTTTCGAGGCGGAAGAAGGCGTTGCGCTCGTCGAAGGCTATCTGCACCGTACAGTTCTCCTTAGGCAGCAGGTTCTTCAGCATGGTGGCCGGCTTCTTGGGCAGGATGAAGGCAGCCCTACCCTCGCCCTTGGCAGCCATCGTGCGGCAGCGCACCAGCTTGTGGCCGTCGGAAGCCACCATCGTGATGTCCTCGCTCGTGATGTCGAAGTAGATACCGTTCATCACGGGACGCAGTTCGTCGTCGGCCGTGGCAAAGAGCGAGCGGTTGATGCCGGCCAGCAGCACATCGGCCTCCATCGGCAGCTGCACGGCATTGTCACCCGGCTGGGCAGCCAGCGGATATTCGTCGGCATTCCGTCCCACCAGGCTATACTTTCCGTTCTGATAGAGGATGTTGATGGCCAGCGTATCTGGATCCATTTCAAAGGTGAGCGGCTGCTCGGGAATCTCCTTCAGCGCATCGAGCAGGGTCTTGGCCGTGATGGCCATGCGTGCCTCGCCGTCGCACTCGTTCACCTCGACCGACGTGATCAGCGTGGTCTCGCTGTCCGAAGCCGTGACAGACAATCTCCCCTCCTTCAGCTCGAATAAGAAACAATCGAGAATAGGCAATGCATTCTTGGCATTGATGACGCGGCTCACGGCCTGCAGACGGCCCGAAAGCACGGAGCTTGAAAGGATAAATTTCATATCTTTGGTCTATTTAATGAGTTTTTCGTTGTCTTATTATCCATTCGGCAAAGTTACCAAAACTATTCCCACCCACCAAGAATTCCGAAAGAAAAACGCCATTTTATTCGTCTGTTCTCCTTAAAAGTCGTAACTTCGCCCCGATAATAAACATAAAAACAGTAGAAAATGGAATTTACAGGAAAAATCATCGCTATCCTCCAGCCTCGTAGCGGAGTGTCTAAAACAGGCAATGAGTGGAAAGTACAAGAATATGTCATTGAGAACCACGACCAGTATCCCCGCAAGATGTGTTTCGACGTCTTCGGTGCCGACAAGATTGAGCAGTTCAACATCCAGATGGGCGAAGAGCTGACCGTATCGTTCGACATTGATGCCCGCCAGTGGCAAGACCGCTGGTTCAACAGCATCCGCGCCTGGAAGGTCGACCGCGTAGCCGCCACCCCCGCACCCGGCCAAGTACCTCCTGCCGTACCCTACCCACCCCCAACACCCGCTCCACAC
>CAMGAL010000133.1 GCA_946007445.1 uncultured Mediterranea sp. | reverse complement strand
TCGCGAGTCGCTTAGGACCTAGAGCTCAGGAATTTGGTCCATACTGCATATCATCACGTCAATCCTGCATCCGTGTTCGAACCATCTGCTCCGATCCGGCCTACTACAGGAGCATCTACTGCTGACTCGGCCGCAAAGGTGTACCAGGAAGCAAAGGTCTGTCCGGCAGCAAAGGTCAGCGTGCGGGCTTCAGCATCCAGCGTGGCGGTCAAAGTCTCATCCACCCGATAGAAGCCTTTCACGGCTACGGTGGTGTCATCTACCTTCTCCACAGTGACCTCGTTGTCAGCGTAGGAGAACGAATAGTCGGCCGAACCCCAATCCCAAATGTAGTAGTCGGTGCCGCTGGAGGCCTCGTTGTAACTGCCCACGATGTCGTCCACCGTGATTGCGGCAGCCGATGGCTCTTCCCACGTGAAGGAGCACCAGTCGTCGACATAATATTCCAAGAACCGCAAGGTGACGGTAGAGCCGTTGCGCTCGATGGTGCTGTAGTCATCGTACAGATAAGCAGTATACTCGGCACTCATGGGCACATAGATGTAAATGCCGTCGTTGTAGTAGCCGGGCATGGTGACTGCGTCGTCCTCTCCCACCCGGAAGTTGAAGTCGTAGCCCTCCGTGCCATACCAGGAGGCGATGGAGTAGGTACCGCCCTCGTAGGCGGAAATCGTGGCCTGCCAACTACTGCCTCCGAAGCTGAAGGTGCCTTGTGCCACATAAACAAGCTTCTTCTTCTCCACGGTGAACGAGACGGTGGCGTCCTCGGAGCGGACATAGTCCCAGTCGTCCGTTTCGGCCCACAACACGACGGTATAGGTGCCGGCCTCGAGCGTGAAGAAGAGTTTGGTGGAGACGGTCCCTCCTGACTGCACCACCTGGGAGTCGGCATCCCTGCACTCGAAGGAGTATCTGGAGGCATGGGGGACGGCCTCCCATGTGACAGAGATTGAGGCACCGACCTCGGTCACTACAGGCTGCGGAGCGGCCAGCCGGATGCGGGGCAAGGTAGAGGCGGTCAGGGTAGAGACCTGCGAGGTGCTCTTGTCGCCTCCGTACTCGGCGAAAGCCCATACGGTCAGCGTATAGGAGGTGTCGTCAGAGAGATTGTAGAAATAGACGGCGGTCTCGTTTGTCACATCGCCCTCCTGCACTGCGTCGGCATCGGTCGCACGCAGTTCGTAGGCATACTGGGTGGCGCCGGGCACAGCGGGCCAGGAGAAGTGCAACGTGTGGATACCGACTTCTTCGGCCGTCAGTGTCGGAGCAGTCAGCGGGGTGGCCACCACATCATCGTCGTCGCTGCAGCTGCAGAAGGGCAGCAGGCAGGCGAGTGCCACCAGATAGAGGTATAAGGATTTTGTTTTCATTGCTAATTGAGTTTACAGGTTATTTCACGACGTTTTCGTCCGTCCAATAGTACATCACGTAGTCCCATAGCTCCGTGCCATCGGCATAGAAGAGATAAGCTCTCATGTAGCCGTTGCCCTGGCTTTTCGAGAGGTCAATCTTGTTGTAGCCGACTTCATTCCAGAAGCCCATGCCGTCGAGGTCTACGCCGTGCTGGGTGGCATTCCACGTCACAAACTCGTCGGTGTCGTCCACCAGGTACCACATGGAGTCGTCGTCCTCATACTGGGCATTGGCCAGGGGGATGATTTCGCCCGACCAGGTGGAGCGGTCGTCGAGCGTGAACTCGGCATTGTACAAGGAGAAGAGGAGGTCTCTGCCTGTATTCAGGAAATTGACAAAGCGGAACTTGTTCACGCCCTTCAGGTGCTCGATATGGGCCTTGTAGCCGGTAAAATCCGACTCATAGTACAAGTAGAAGTAGGCATCCTTGATGACGGTCTCCCACTCGGTGACAAAGACCGAACCGGTCATGCGGTCGCAACCCTTCAGGCTGAGGGCATAATGGTCGGCATAGTCATCGCCCACACGGACGGAGAACTTGTAGGTCTTGAACTTCTCGATGGTGGGAAAATCAATGACCAGGTCCGCATTCTGCTGTCCGGCGGCAAACTGAACGGAAGAGGGCACTTGCAGGCCATCGTCCTTGTACTCCACCACGATGGGTACCGTGGCCGCCTCGGTCGTCAGTTCGCGCGACATGTGCAGCGTGATGGAGGGGTTGGTGGCCATCTCCTCGGGTGTGAGCATGTAGTTGGACGCATTGGTGGACAGGAAATAGACATTCATGCAATCGGCCGGCGTGGGGTCGCCGGGTGTATAGTTGTCGTCATCGCTACAGCCGGCAATCAGCGCGCCTACGATGAGGAGCCATGTAAAATATAGTTTCTTCATATCCTTTTTCGTTTTTGAGTTTTCAATAAGCCGACTGCACGACGCCCGAAGGATTGGGGTTGAGCACAATGGCGGGATTCTGGTCTTTCTCATTCTCGGGAATGTAGTAGTTCATCCACGGAGCTACATAGCCGGCGCGGGTGTCGAGTGCCATGCCCGAGGGGAAGTTGCTGCTCTGGCTGCGCTTCACGGGCAGCTTCAGACGCTTGTAGTCAAAGTAGTTGATGCCCTCGCCCCAGAACTCGATGCGGCGCTGTAGCATCAAGGCCTGAATGAACTCGTCCATCGTGGTGGCCGAGCACTGATAGTCGGCATCGCGCTGCGACTGGATGAAGCTCTGCAACTGAGCAGCCGCTGCCGCCACGCCCTGGGTATGGGCCATCGCCTCATAGAGGTCGAAATAGATCTCCTCTACGCGCATCATGGGCAGAGAGGCTATCAGTCCGCTCTTCACATCCTCCAGGGCACCGTTGGCTGCACGGAACTTCAGGTTGGCGTAGGCAGGCAGTTCGCCCCAAGCCTCGTCGTCGAGCAGGGTCTTGTAGCCGGCAGGCACCTTATTGCCCACGGCATCGGGAGCCAGCCAACTCTGCTTGCGCCAGTCGCTGTCGCCTATCTGGTCGTAGAGATAAGTACCTATCATGCGGAAGCTACTGCCATATCGGGGCATACCCCACTGAGGTTCGGAGGCGATGGAGCCTAAGTAGGTACACCAATAGTAGTTGTAGTCGGCCTGCTCGGGCGTCGTAATCATGGCAGACAGAATCCACGAAGGCTGTACGGTGTTGAACCCGGTGACAGGGTCGGTCCACTCGCTCTCCGTCATGGGATGGCCGGCATGGGCCTCGAGGGTCTTCTGCGCATAGTCGGCCACCTTGGCATAGCACTCTTCGGCTGTCTTGACACCCAGGTTGTCGTAGCCATCGTCGCTGCCCTCGGCAGCCAGTATGGCATTGCGAGCTTCGGCATCCTCCATGCGGGTGGCAATCTCCAGCCACAGACGGGTCTGCAAGCCATAGATGGCGGCCAGGTCGATGTAGGCCCGCGTGGGTGCCTTGTAGCCGGCGATATACTGCTCGGCCTTGTTGAGGTCGGTCAGGATGAAGCGATACATGGTCTGGAAGGGGACACGCGGATTGTTCTTCAACTGCTGCGAGGTCATCCCCTCCGTCACGATGGGTACGGTCAGGCCATAGACGCCGCTGGCCGTGGCCTCGTCGTCGATGCTATAGCCCGTGGGCTTGTACTCGAAGAGGCGGGCCACATCGAGGTAGCACATGGCGCGATAGCCCAGAGCCGAACCGAGGTACTGCAGGGCTTCGTGGCTGGCTGTGGCTTCGTCCACCACCGAAATGATGTTGTTGGTATTGTGGATGAAGTTGTAATAGTAGAAGTAGGAGTAGAAGTACATGTAGCGCAACTCACTGGCCAGCTCCAGGTAGTACCAGTAGTCGTAGTAGGTCTCCTTGATGGGAAAATCCTCGCCCTGCACCTCGCGCATATACATCTGGCAGGGATAGCCGAAGTCGTTCTCGTAACTGCTGGAACCGTAGGTGTTCCAGGTGACCACAAAGGCCGGCAGACCATTGAGCATCTTGCCCAGCGACTCGCTCGACTGCAGCTGGTCGGGCGTAGCCACACTGGTGGGATGTACCTCGTCAATGCATCCGGTGTGCACCCCCATCGTCACGCAGGTGACAAGGAGAAGCAAGGCTTTATATAGATGTCTTTTCATATCTTTCTTTTTATAAGTTTAGAACTGAATGTTGATACCACCCGAGATGGTACGGATGGGAGCATAAGTATTGGCCGTAGCCTCGCCGCTGAAGCTGTTGCGCGGGTCAAAGCCCTTGCGCTTGCTCCAGTAGTAGAGGTTCTCACCGCTGGCATAGACGCGCACCTTGCCAAGGCCGGCCTTGCTGGTCAGTTGGCGGGGCAGTGTGTAGCCTATGTTGACATTGTGGAGGGTCAGCGAGCTGGCATCGGTCAGGAAGCGGTCGGAACCGTAGCTGGCGCTCAGGTCGTTGCCCTGCGTGGCCAGCTGGAAGCGAGGTATGTTGGAGTTGCGGTTGTCTTCCGACCAGGCGTTGAGCAGGTCTTTGTGGTAGCTGCCACCGGTCATACCCATCTGCGGATTGCTCATCAGCGACTGGTAGCCGTAGTCGAAGGCTTTGCCACCGATGCTGTAGTTCAGACCGATGGAGAAGTCGAAGCCCATGAAGCTCAGTGTCGTGCCGAAGCCGCCATAGAGGTCGGGATGGGGATCGCCACAGTTGAAGTATGAGGCACTGGTGTAGGAGGTGGTGGTGGACAACTGGCCATCCTGCTGTACGTAGTAGAGTGCCTGTCCCTCCTCATTGACTCCGGCAAACCGGCGCAACATCCAGGTGTAGAGCGGGAGGCCTTCGCCCACGAAGTGGCTGCCGTTGGCATAACCGGCATGTCCATCCAGTACGTTGCCTCGGTTGTCCTCATTGAGCTTCAGCACCTTGTTGACATAGTGCGTGGCATTGAGGTTGACGCTCCAGTTGAAATTCTTCTGGCGGAAGATGTTCCAGTTGAGGTCTATCTCAATACCCTTGTTGGACATATCGCCCACGTTGTCGTAGCTGCCGCCATAGCCTGCCGAGAAGGGCATCAGGACGTAGCTCAGCATGTCGGTCGTCTTGCGATAGAAGTACTCCACGCTACCGGTCAAGCGGCTCTTGAAGAGCTCGAACTCAAAGCCGGCGTTGTAGTTGCTGTTGGTCTCCCAGGTGATCTTGGGATTGCCCACCGTGGCCTGCACGAAGCCCAGTTCGCCGCCCGTGTTGGACACCTCGTAGGTATCGGTGTAGCGGAAGTCGCCGATGGCATCGTTGCCCTGCTGGCCCCAAGAGGCTTTCAGCTTCAGCATGTTCAGCCAGTCGGCACTGAGCCAGGCCTCTTTGGTCATGATCCAGGCACCGCCGATGGAGTAGAAGTTGCCCCAGCGATGGTCGGGGTGGAAGCGCGAGGAGGCATCGCGACGGTAGGAGGCCGAGAAGAAGTAGCGCTCGTCGTAGTTGTACATGCCACGGAAGAAGAAACCTTCGGTATTGTACTTGCTGGAGCTGCTGTGGTTGCTCAGGAAGGTGATGGCACTGTTGAGGTCCTGGCTCTGGAAGAACGAGAACATGTTGTTGCGGTCGCCGCCCAGCGTCTGGGTCTCGTAGTTGTAGTTCTCGTGACCCACCATCAGGCTCATGTTGTGCTTGCCGAAGCTGCGTGTATAGTTGATGATCTGCTGGAAGTTCACGGAGTAGTACTGGTTGTTCTCCTTGTAGATGTAGCCACCCTTGTAGTTCTGGGCACCGAAGCCGTAGAACGACTGCTGGGCGTAGGTGTAGTGGTTTTCGTTGTTGTTGACCGTACCGTTGAGGGTTATCTTCAGCCCTTCCAGGGGCGTGATGTCCACATAGCCGGTCAGACCCATGAGGTTGGTCACCCGGCGCTGGGTGTTGAGCTTGTTCTCCTGCAGGAAGTTCACCTGAGGCAGTTGCGGACGCTGCAGACCGGCGTTGTTGCCTGCGCCGTAGTCATAGAGCGGACCGTTCTCGTCCGTCAGGAGGTTGCCGTCACCGTCGCGCACGAAGATGGGATAGATGGGAGCCATCGTCATGATCTGGTCAAACAGCGTGGTGGAGCCTTCGCTGATGTCGTTGGCCGTGGAGTGTGAGTAGTTGACATTGCCGCCGAGGCGCAGCCAGGGGCGGGCCTGATAGTCGGCCTTCAAGCGGGCGGTATAGCGGTCGTAGTCGGAGTTGTATACCACACCCTCGTTCTTCAGATAGCCCAACGAGGTGTAGAAGGTGAACTTTTCGTCGCCACCCGTCAGGTTGAGGTTGTACTCCTGACGCAGGCCGGTGCGGAAGGTGGCGTCCTTCCAGCTCTCAGGGATGATGGTGTAGACCTGTCCGTCGTGGTAGTATCGGTTGCCCAGGGTGGCATTGGGATTCATCTTGCCGTTCGTACCGATGAGGGCCTCCCCTTGGGGCACGG
>CAMGAL010000132.1 GCA_946007445.1 uncultured Mediterranea sp. | reverse complement strand
CGTGACCCTCACAGCCACTCGCGGAGAGAGCCGGGGCACCAGCCACTGGATAGATTTCCGCTGGAACCACGATGACATCACCTTTGCCGACATTCTGGAGGAGTTTGGCGAACTGCCCATCCCCCCTTACCTGAACCGCCCCACCCAGGAGAGCGACAAGGTGAGCTACCAGACGGTCTACTCGAAGATCAAAGGCTCGGTAGCCGCTCCCACGGCAGGGTTGCACTTCACCGACCGCGTGTTGGCCGACCTCGAGGCACACGGCATCGAGCGGGCCGAACTGACCCTTCACGTAGGGGCAGGCACCTTCAAGCCCGTGAAGAGCGAAGAGATAGAGGGGCACGAGATGCACACCGAATACATCTCCGTGTCGCGGCAGACCCTGCTGCAGCTCCTCGCCCACCAAGGGCAGGCCATCGCCGTGGGCACCACCTCGGTGCGCACCCTGGAGAGCCTCTACTACATCGGCTTGACGCTGACAGACCATCCTGACGCAACCGAAGAGGAGCTGCACGTGCGCCAATGGCAACCTTACGAACTGACACCCGAACAGCAGGCCACACCCGTGGTCACAGCCCTGCAAGCCATCGTGGACTACCTGGACCGACACGGCATGGAGGTCTATACCGGCAGCACGCAGATCATCATTGCCCCCGGCTACCGCTACCGCATCGTGCAGGCCATGGTGACCAACTTCCACCAGCCTCAGAGCACACTGCTACTCCTGGTGAGCGCCTTCATCGGCGACCGCTGGCATCAGGTGTACGACTATGCCTTGAGCCACGACTTCCGCTTCCTGAGCTATGGAGACTCTTCCCTACTAATCAAAGAAACCGAATGAAAGACAATGCACAAGAGATGTTCCCCCTGGTGGACGAAGAGGGCAACATCACCGGAGCCGCCACGCGCGGCGAATGTCACAACGGCAGCAAGTTGCTGCACCCCGTGGTACACCTCCACCTGTTCAACAGCCGCGGAGAGCTCTACCTGCAACGTCGCCCCGACTGGAAAGACATCCAGCCGGGGCGGTGGGACACCTCGGTAGGCGGACACGTCGATCTGGGCGAGAGTGTGGAGATGGCCCTGCGTCGCGAGGTCCGCGAGGAGTTGGGCATCAGCGACTTCGAGCCTCAGCGGCTCACGCACTATGTGTTCGAGTCGGCCCGCGAGCGCGAACTGGTCTTTGTCCATCGCACCACCTACGACGGCCCCGTCAGCCCCAGCGACGAGCTGGACGGCGGTCGCTTCTGGAGCCTGGAGGGGATACGGCTGCAGCTGCATAGCGGCACCTTCACGCCCAACTTCGAGAGTGAAATCATCCGCCTTGGTTTCCTTCAGGAACAGCCGGAAGGCGGCACGCTGAGCCCACACGAGGTAAAAAAGTAGGCAACCGGTGCAGATAAAACGGTCGGACACTTGCTTTTATCCGCCGCTTTTTGTTACTTTGCGCAACCAATCAAATGAAAGACAATGAAACATAGAGTGATGATATATATGGCTTGCGTCCTGATGGGTGCCCTGTGTGCAGCGTGCTCCTCCCGGGCAGGTGACAGTTCAAAGGGGGAAGCAGTTTGGACGACCGACAGCATCCGAAGCGGTGCACCTCAAGCCATGCAAAGCTCACTGGCACATGAGGATGTCACCTTCCGTGGCAAGAACTACCACACCACCGTATCGCGCCAGGCCGACCGGTCGCTCCCCATCGTGACCAACGAGCAGGGAGAGAAGTTTGTAGACAACCGCATCAAGCTACGCGTGGAGTGCAACAACCGGACGATTGTGGACCGTGAATTTACCAAGAACGACTTTGCCGCTTGGGTGGACGCCCGTTTCCTGCGCTACGCCATTCTCGAAGCCTTGGTATTCAACGAGGTGACTCCCTCGGGATTGGCCTTCTCGGCCAGCATCTGCTATCCGCAGACCGACCTCTACCTGCCTCTGCGCATCACCGTAGAAGCGAACGGGAACTTACGGATAGAACGGGAAGAATTGGAGGAGGCTCCTGCCTCGGTAGAGGATTCCATCAGAAACCCATAAAAAAAAAGACCATCAAGTGTGGAAGCCACTCAACAGTCCTTATTCTAAATCTAGTAGCGGGACCCGGGATTGAACCGGGGACCTCATGATTATGAATCATGCGCTCTAACCAGCTGAGCTATCCCGCCATCGTTTCTCGATTGCGGGTGCAAAGGTAGGCATAATTTTTAGACTACCAAAAAAAACACTGATTTTTTTTATTTTTCTACTCTTTCTTTCGGTAAATGGAAAAAAGTATCTATCTTTCGGCCATTAACTGAAGATACGTATGAAAAAGCAAAAAATACATTTGGAATATGCCTTGAAAGCCACCTCCAAAAACATCCTGTGGGCCGCCATCAGCACCCCATCGGGATTGGAGAGCTGGTTTGCCGACCGAGTCGTATCGGACGAGAAAACAGTGACTTTCTACTGGGGGAAGACCGAGAGCCGCACGGCCTCCATCACAGCGATACGTGCCTATTCGTTCATTCGTTTCCGATGGGCAGACAATCCCGACCACCACGAGTTCTTCGAAATAAAGATGACAAACAGCGAATTGACCAACGACTTCACGTTAGAGATTACCGACTTTGCTCCCGACGATGAGGCCGACGATTTGTGCGATTTGTGGGAATCACAGGTCGATACTTTGCGTCGGACTTGTGGTTTTTAGTTTTTTTGTGCTACATTTGTGCTCTCATTTGTAGGTACAACTGATATGCTGCGCATCAAAAAGTTAGATATTTTTATACTCAAGAGTTTCTGTCTGCTCTTTGCGGGCACATTCTTCATCTGCCTCTTCATCTTCATGATGCAGTTCCTTTGGAAATATGTCGACGAGATGGTGGGCAAAGGACTGGAGCTGAGCGTGCTGGGGCAGTTCTTCTTCTACTCGGCGCTGACGCTGGTGCCGGTCTCCTTACCTCTGGCCGTACTGCTGGCGGCACTCATCACCTTCGGCAACTTCGGCGAGCGGGTTGAGCTGCTGGCCATGAAGGCCGCCGGCATCTCGCTGCTGAAGATTATCCGTCCGCTGGTGATATTCATCTGCCTGGTCTGTGGCGTCTCCTTCTACTTTCAGAACGTCATCGGCCCCCAGGCACAGACCAAGCTGTGGACCCTGCTATTCTCCATGAAGCAGAAGTCGCCCGAGGTGGACATTCCCGAAGGGGTGTTCTATGACGAGATAGAGGGCTACAACCTCTACGTGAAGCACAAAGACCGCAAGACGGGTGGGCTCTACGCCGTGCTGCTATACAACCGGGAGCAGGGATTCGCAAATGCCCTAATCATCAAGGCCGACTCCGGCCGGCTGGAGATGACCGCCGACAAGCAGCACCTCTACCTCCACCTGTACGACGGCGAGCAGTTCGAGAACCTGAAGTCGCAGAACATGAGTCAGAAGAACGTGCCGTACCGCCGGGAGAGCTTCCGCGAGAAACATGCCATCATCGAGTTTGACTCCGACTTCAACATGGTGGACGCGGGCTTCATGAGCAGCCAGTCCAACAGCAAGAACATGGCCATGCTGCAGGCTGACATTGACTCCATGACCGTAGAGACCGACAGCATAGGCCGTGCCTACTACCAGGAGGCCATGGGCAGCACCTACCAGGTGGCGGGCCACCTGAGCTCAGGCGACACACTGAAAATCGAAGAGGCCCGCATCAGCGACTACAACGTGGACAGCCTGCTGCAAGCATCCACCCTGCTGGAGAAGCAGCAGATATACAACTCAGCCGTGAGCCGCGCCGAGAGTGCCGGCAGCGACTGGAGCTTCAAGAGCTACAACATGGATGCCACCGACAAGAACTTGCGCCGCCACCAGACGGCCTGGCACGAGAAGCTGACCCTCTCCTTGGCCTGCCTGGTGTTCTTCTTCATCGGAGCGCCACTGGGCGGCATCATCCGCAAGGGTGGACTGGGTATGCCCGTCGTGGTATCGGTGCTGATATTCATCATCTACTACATCATCAACAACACCGGCTTCAAGATGGCCCGAGACGGCAAGTGGATTGTCTGGATGGGCATGTGGACCAGTACCGCCATTCTGGCCCCCTTGGGAGCCTTCTTGACCTATAAGTCCAACAACGACTCGGTGGTGCTCAATGCCGATGCCTACGTGGAGTGGTTCAAGCGGGTGCTGGGCATCCGCAGTGTGCGGCACATCTTCCGCAAAGAGGTGATTATCAACGATCCCGACTATGAGACCCTTCCCGAACGTCTGCAGGCTCTCTCGGCCGAATGCCAGGCATACGCCAAGCGCAAGCAGCTGCGCCGGGCTCCCAACTACTTCCGTCTCTGGATGGTGGGCCACCGCGACGAAGAGATGGTGGGCATCAACGAACACATGGAGCTACTTATCGAAGAGATGGGCAACACCCGCTCGGCCCATCTGATAGCTACCCTCCACAACTACCCCATCATACCAGTCTATGCCCATGTGCGCCCCTTCCACAACTACTGGCTCAACCTGTTGTGCGGTCTGGTGGTACCCGTGGGACTGTTCTTCTACTTCCGCGTCTGGGCCTTCCGCATCCGCTTGGACAAAGACATGGAGCGGGTGGTGAAGACCAACGATGAAATCTGTCAACTTATAACCAATCAAATATGGAACAAGTGAAACTGAATACCATTGAAGAGGCCATTGAGGAATTCAAGGCCGGTAATTTTGTGATTGTGGTCGACGACGAAGACCGCGAGAACGAAGGCGACCTCATCATTGCCGCAGAGAAGATTACCCCCGAAAAGGTAAACTTCATGCTGAAACATGCCCGCGGCGTACTTTGTGCCCCCATCACCCTGTCCCGTTGCCAAGAGTTGGACTTGCCCCATCAAGTGCAAGACAACACCTCGGTACTGGGCACCCCTTTCACCGTCACCATCGACAAGCTCGAGGGCTGTACCACCGGTGTCTCTGCCGCCGACCGCGCCGCCACCATCCGGGCGCTGGCCGACCCCACTTCCACACCGGCCACCTTTGGCCGTCCGGGACATATCAATCCGCTCTATGCGCAGGACAAGGGTGTGCTGCGCCGCGCCGGCCACACAGAGGCAACCATCGACCTGGCCCGTCTGGCAGGACTCTATCCGGCCGGAGCCTTGATGGAAATCATGAGCGAAGACGGCACCATGGCCCGCCTGCCCGAACTGCGCCGCGTGGCCGACGAGTATGGATTGAAGCTCATCTCCATCCGCGACCTCATAGCCTACCGCCTGCGTGAAGAGTCCATCGTGGAGAAGGGCGAAGAGGTGGATATGCCCACCGCCTACGGCCACTTCCGCCTGATACCGTTCCGGCAGAAGTCCACCGGACTGGTGCATGTGGCCCTCTACAAGGGGGAGTGGAAAGCCAACGAACCCATCCTGGTGCGCGTACACTCCTCATGCGCCACGGGCGACATCTTCGGCTCCATGCGTTGCGATTGCGGCGACCAGCTGCATCAGGCCATGACGATGATCGAGCAGGCCGGCAAGGGAGTCGTGGTCTACCTCAACCAGGAGGGACGAGGCATCGGCCTGATGGAGAAAATGCGCGCCTACAAGCTGCAAGAGAACGGCATGGACACCGTCGATGCCAACCTCTGCCTGGGTCACCTGGCCGATGAGCGCGACTATGGCGTAGGTGCACAAATCCTGCGCGAACTGGGTGTACACCAAATGCGCTTGATAACCAACAACCCCGTGAAGCGTGTCGGACTGGAGGCATACGGCCTGGAGATTACTGAGAATGTGCCCATCGAAAGCCTGCCCAACCCCTACAACGAACGCTACCTCCGCACCAAGAAGGAACGCATGGGACATACCTTGCATCTGAATAAATAATAATATGAATCTATAGAACTCAAAATCAAAAACTCAAAACATATGAATCTTTCTAATCGTTTGAACAGCCTGTCGCCATCGGCCACGTTAGCCATGTCACAAAAGAGTGCCGAACTCAAGGCACAAGGCATCGATGTCATCAACCTCAGTGTGGGTGAGCCCGATTTCAATACACCCGACCACATCAAGGAGGCTGCCAAGCAGGCCATTGACGACAACTTCTCGCGCTACTCACCCGTAGCCGGCTACCCGGCACTGCGCAATGCCATCGTGGCGAAGTTGAAGAACGAGAACGGCCTGGAATACAGCGCCGCCCAAATCTCTTGTGCCAACGGTGCCAAGCAGTCGGTGTGCAACACCATCCTGGCTCTGGTCAATGCAGGCGACGAGGTAATCGTGCCCGCCCCCTACTGGGTGAGCTATCCCGAAATGGTGAAGCTGGCCGAAGGTGTACCCGTCATTGTGGCTGCCGGCATCGAGCAGGACTTCAAGATCACCCCTGCCCAGCTGGAGGCAG
>CAMGAL010000131.1 GCA_946007445.1 uncultured Mediterranea sp. | reverse complement strand
GACCTATCAACTGCCCGACAAGATTCGGGAGATAGCCGAGCAGGGGGAGTTCTGTGAGTTTGACCTCAACGAGTTCTTCCGGGCTGAAGGGGAACAATTTGTCTACGAGGAATATGTGCAGAAGTGGGTAGACTTGATTCATGGAGCCTACGCCGAACAGGTGGTGAGTGACCTGAAGCTGGCCGGAGAGAAGCCACCCATGCCCTTCTCTGATGCCCGCCTGCTCGACTACCTGCGACACACCTACTGGTTCTTGCCCTCAGTAGCCGCTTGTCAGGCCATGAAGAAACTGCTGGAAAAGCCAGTCAACCGCAAGTTCTTTGGCCGTTACGACATCATTGTGGCAGCTGGGAACGAGGCAGGCATGGGAGCCGAAGCAGTCCGTCCGGTCTATGCCCGCATGGGCAATCCGCAAGAGGACTGCACCATCACGCTCTCGTGTGGCAAACTCTCAACGGGTGTCACCGTCAAGCCCTGGACAGGCATCTTCATGCTGCGCAACTCTTCCTCGCCCGAGACTTACTTTCAGGCTGCATTTCGCGTTCAGTCGCCTTGGACGCTACGCGACGAGTGGGGCGAGGAGGTGGTGCTCAAGCCTCTTTGCTATGTATTCGATTTTGCTCCCAACAGGGCACTCCGTCAGGTGGCCGAATACAGTTGTCGCCTGAGTGTGGACAAACAGAATCCGGAACAGAAGGTCAGCGAGTTCATCCAGTATCTGCCTATCCTTGCCTACGATGGTTCCAGCATGAAGCAGATAGATGCAGCGGGCATTCTGGATATGGCTATGTCGGGCACCACAGCCACATTGCTGGCCAGGCGGTGGGAGAGCGCCTTGCTGGTCAATGTGGACAACGGTACGCTGAGCCGCCTGTTGGCAAGTCCCGAGGCCATGAAGGCGCTGATGAACATTGAGGGGTTCCGCGCGCTCAACAAGGATATTGAGACCATCATCAACAAATCGGAGGCCATCAAGAAGGCCAAGAAGGAGAAAGGCGACCAACTGACAGCAAAAGAGAAAAGAGAACTTTCTGAAGCAGAGAAGGAGTATAAGTCGAAACGAAAAGAGATACAGCAGAAACTTATCAAGTTTGCTACGCGCATACCGGTCTTTATGTACTTGACGGATTATCGCGAATTTTCTCTCTATGATGTCATCCATCAGTTGGAGCCCGACCTCTTCCGCAAGGTGACCGGCCTTACACTGCCAGATTTCGACCTGCTGGTGTCACTGGGCGTGTTCAACCGAGAACTGATGAACGATGCAATCTATAAATTCAAACGGTATGAAGATGCCTCACTGGTCTATACAGGCATCAATACCCATGAGGGCGAGAATGTCGGTGGATTTGACACCGTCATTTCGGAACAGATCTATCAGAATCGGATACCATTGGTTAACCTCTCTTCTCATGATGACAGTCCGTTTTAAGTTCCTTGTGGGTCCGTTGTGAGTCCGTTCAAAGTTCGTTCGTGCTTCGTTGCATACAGCGAGCTTCGAACGAACTCACATCGAACCCAGAACGAACTCACGTCTTCTGCAAAGCTCACTCTTGGGAGGCCGGAAATATCTTGGCGGCCTTGTTGGCAGCGAGGGAAGCCACATAGTAGGTGGTGATGCGGCAGTCATGATAAGTAGAAAGCTTTCACCCGTGGTGATGTCCTTGTACATGGTGTCCTGGAAGAGATTGCTTAGTCGTATTCTGAACAAGAGGGCGTACCCTGCAGCCTGCAGGATACGCCCTCATTCTATGGTAGTTCACCTATTGAGTCCCGTTACCAACCGGGATTTTGCGTCAAGTTCGGGTTCTTTATCCGTTCCGTCTGCGGAATAGGGAAGAGGTACATCTTGTCGTCCCACTGGCGGGAGACGTTCTTGCGAGCGTAAGAGATGCTGCCGTCAGCTTCCTTGGTGAGTTTCATCTCTACGATGTTCTTGAAATAGCGGTCAGCCTCCTTCCAACGACGGACATCCCAGAAGCGATGACCTTCGAAGGCCAGCTCTACGAAGCGTTCGTTGCAGAGACGGGTCCAGAACGTGGTGGCATCCATACCTTCTTCGAAGGGGGGCATGCCGGCCCGCTGGCGTGTCTGGCTGGCAGCGGCTCGTGCCGACAGGGGCAGATCTACACTGACAGCATCCGCACTTCCGAGATATTTGAATATGGCTTCGGCATAGTTGAGATAGAACTCTCCGAGACGGAAGGTGAGCCAGGTGTGGCGCGAGGCTGTGAACTTGCTGTTGCTGGCCAGGGATATGGCACCGTTGCAGAGCTTCTTGAGGTAGTAGCCCGTAGGAGTGGCACCGGTCAGAGGTTCACCGTTGATGCCTCCTTGGAAGGTTTCAATCTTGGCGGCACCGGAATAGGTCGGCCACTGATCGCCGTTCACAGCCACCGTAGCGGCCAGACGGGGGTCGCGGTTCTGATACGGATTCTTCTCGTCGTAGCCGGAGCCTGCTTCACCGATGGGCATACCGTTGAGCATGTCGTAGGCGTCAACCAGGTTCTGCGTGGGGCAGTTGCCTCCTGCTCCTCCTTCGATGCCTACGGGGTAGTTGTTGGTCTCCACCAAGTTGTCGCCAGAGGCGCTCTTATAGTAGCGGCGACCGTAGAGAATCTCCTTCATGATGCGGGGCGCATTGAAGCTCTCGGCTGACCAGAGGTCAGCATAGTTGTCGGTGAGGCCTTTGCCACGCTTCTGGGCTGCATCTAGCAGTTCCTTGGTATAGAGGGCTGCCGTATGATAGCGTTCCTTGTCACCTTGGGGGTTGAAGAGCGGACTGGCCCAGTAGAGGGCTGTACGGGCTTTCAGTGCCAGTACGGCCAGTTTGTCTGCGCGACCGGTCTCCTCCGTGCCGGTGGAGAGTTCGCCCAGCTGACTGTAGTCTTCGATAATCAGAGATTGGATGGCGGTACACTCGTCCAGAATAAACTGGAAGATTTCATCGGCCGGAGTGCGGCTGATGGAGTTGGCTTCTTCAGCTGTGAGCTGCTTCGTCACCAAAGGTACATCGCCATACTGGCGAACCAGGCAGAAGTAGAAGTAGGCGCGCATGAAGCGGCTTTCGTACTGGTAGTTCTCGTAACGGTGGAGCTGGGCGGCATAGTCGCTGTTCAGCTTCAGTTCGTCGAAGGAGAGGCCCTGCATCTCGTGTATCACATGGTTGCAGGTACTGATGCCTTTGTACATGTTGGTCCAGATGGAGGACTTGGCATTGGTAGGACTCCAGGAGCCGTTGTAGAAGTCTTCGATGGCATTGCCCAGGATGCTGTACTGGCTTTCGTCCGTGGCAGATGCCTGCATGGCTCCTGATGAATAGTTGCCGAAATCGTAGTCTACCGTATTGTAGATGTCGGTCATCAGTCCGCCTACATTCTGGAAGTTCTGGGTGATATAGTCCTTGTCGTAGATGTTATACTCACTGTAGTCCATCTGGTCGGAACAGGAAGCCAAACTTCCTGCCACACATACGGCAAAGAGCGATGTCTTTATTTTATTCGTCATAATTCTAAGGTATTAATTCGTTCATTCAGGTTAAAACGTCACACTCAAGCCTAGAGCGATGCTCTTTGTCATCTGATTGACCCCATATGCTTCGGGATCGTTCTCTGCAATATGGTCGAAACTGAAGAGGTCGATGCCGCGTACATATACCTTGGCTGCATTCACGAATGCCGTCTTTTTCAGCCAAGCGGTGGGCAGCTTGTAGTACACCTCCAAGTTGCGCAGCTTCAGGAAAGAGCGGTCGGCCAGCCAAAGGGTGGAAGTCTGGTAATTGTTCTTGTTGCTCTGACTGCTCAGACGGGGGAACTTGGCATTCGGGTTCTCAGGCGTCCAACGGTTGTCGTAGGCATATTGAGAGATGTTGGTGTTGTTGATGAGCGGCCAATACATGCTCTTGGTGTTGAGAACGGCGCTATAGCGGCCTGTGCCCTGGAACATGGCATAGAATCCAAGTCCTTTCCATTCTGCACCGAGATGCAGGGCATAGTAGATTTCCGGACAGGTGGTGCTGTAGCCGATGGCTGTAACGTCGTTGGCGTCGATGACATTGTCACCATTCACATCGCGATACTTGATGTCGCCGGGGCGCACGGAAGAGAATGTCTGCTTGGGGCTGGCGGCGATGTCGGCTTCGTCCTTGAAGAATCCGATGGCTTCCAGACCATAGGTTTGTCCGTAGGGTTTTCCTGTCTGTACCAGGTTGGTATATTGACGGGGTTCTTCCAGCATCTCCTTGATGGTGTTCTTGTTCCAAGAGAAGTTGCCGCCGAGATGGAAGTCCACCTGACCGAGTCTCTTGTTGTAGTCCAGAGCAAGTTCGATACCCTTGCTGTCTACAACACCTGCATTCTCATACGGGGTGTCCATACCGATGACAGCCGAGTACTTGCCTTCCGAGGTCACCCAGATATCTGCACGGTGTTCCTTCCAGAGGTCGAGGGTCACGTCCAGACTGCCGAACAGCTTCGCATCTACACCCACATTGTATTTGTAGGCCTTTTCGCGAGTGGGATGAGCGGTAGCCATCCGATCGAGGTAGGTACGTCCGAACTCAGAGTTCCAACCGCTGTCGAAGGGGTAGACACCTCCCGAGGTGCCATACTGCTGGGCATAGTAAGACCAGACTTCGTCGCCCGGCAGGTTGTCCACCTGGATGATACCGGCCGAAGCACGCAGTTTCAGGAAGTCCACCCATGTCACGTCGTTCATGAACTTCTCCTTGGAGAGGAGCCATGCGGCTGACACTGTGGGAGAGAAGGCCCACTTGGTGCCGGGAGCCAGACGGTTGCTGGCACTCTCCACCAAAGCCAGGTCTACGAAATAGCGGTTCAGGTATCCGTAGTGCGACCACCAGGTGATGTTCTGCCGGTTCACCGTATTGTTGACACCGTTGGGGTCGTTACTTTCGTAGTCCCACTTCAGCTGGCTGTAGAGGCTGTGGTTGCCGAAGGTGCGTTGGTAGTTGAATCCTACATCAAAATGAAGCAAGCGGTCGAAAGTGTTCGTCTTCGCATCGGTACCCATCTCGCTGTCTTGTCCATAGGTGGCACTCTTCACGGTAGGCTCGGCATCGCCGTCCGCCCAAGTAGGAGCATTGACGCTGTAGACATACTCCTTGCTATGGTCTTCATAGATATTGGCGATGTTGTCGTAGCCGATGCGTATGAAGGCACCCAAGCCTTTGGTCAGTCCCGAGAGATCCTGCGTCAGCTTCATGTCGGCAAAGAGCGTACGGGTATGGTTCTTGTAGTAAGCGGCTCCGATGCTCTGAGCCACCGGGTTCATCGTGCCGGACCAGGTGTCGCTACCTCCCCAGACGCCGTCGGCATCGCGGATGGGGAAAGCGGCCGAAGGCAGTGTGTAGACCATGTCCCAGAGGTCGGCCTGCGAACCCGGACGTGAAGTCTCCTGCAACACGCCCAGCAGGTTGACCTGCAGGTCGGTGGTCTCCGTCAGGTCAATGTCCATGTTCATGCGCAGGTTGCCCTTGACGTACTTGTCCTGCGTGGAGTAGCCGTCATTCTGATGGGGCTCTTTCACAAATCCCTTGTTGGAAATCAGGTCCAACATGGTATAATAACGGAATTTCTGACCGCCACCGCGGAACTCGATGTTATACTTGTTGGTCATGGCGTTGTCGCGGAACGTCTCATCCACCCAGTTGACGCTGGGATAGAGGAAAGGCTTCGTTCCGTCGCGCAAGGCATTGAGCTCATTCTGGCTGTAACGCGGAGTCAGGCCGTCATTGGCACGTGCCTCGTTGATGGCCAGCCCGTAGGTATAACCATCCACGAACTTGGGCTTGTTGGCCAGTGAGGTAAACAGATGGTCGTAGGAGACCTTGACACTGCGAGAGTCGTACTTGCCCCGCTTGGTGATGATGTTCACCGCTCCATTGACACCTTTGTATCCATAGAGGGCCACTGCAGCTGCATCTTTCAGGATGATGACGCTCTCCTCCTCTTCGGGAGCTATGCTGTGGATGTCGCGAGGAATGCCGTCGACCATGACCAAAGGTGAGTTCTTGCCATTCAGTGTCTGCAGTCCGCGTACATAGAACGTGGGATTTTCAGCCGCATATCGGCCACCGCTCTGCAATGTGATCAAGCCATTGCCCTGACCGAGAATGGAGTTGCCGATGTTCTTGGCACTGCGGCGGTCAGTCGTCTCGGAAGTGATGACCGATACAGAACCGGTGGACTCCTCACGAGTCTGCAGTAGCTCGGCACCTACATCGATGGTCTGGCCTACAAATTTGTCGGCCTGCTTATTGTCTGATTCCTGCGCTGTCGTCGGCAGGCATAGCCCTGCCAAGAGCGACAACACCATGATATATTTCTTGTTCATAACGTATGTTGTTTTACTGTAT
>CAMGAL010000130.1 GCA_946007445.1 uncultured Mediterranea sp. | reverse complement strand
AGCATGGCAAACCAGTCGCCACCAAACAGACGGCAAAATGCGGCATTGGCAAAGCCCGTCAGTATCAGCACCTCCCATTTCCCCGTCGGCTTTGTCCTCTTGATCCGTTCAAAGCGCTCTTTCGCAGCCGGCAGGCCCAAGCTGTTGTCTGCCACTTCCCAACTGAGCTGGCTCAGGCGGGTGTTCAGATCAAAACTTATGCCACAGCTTGCAGTCTTGCGTTGCGCCATTTCCGCATACGTCCGGTCACTCTTCCACACAGAAACCGTTACATGGGCCGGCATGATGAATATGTCAAGATTCACGCCGAAGACCTCCGCCATACGCCTGGTGTTTTTCTCTATACGGATGCAGGTGGATCCGCATCCCGACAACAGGGAGGCATATTCGGCAAGGAATGCGGCTGTTTGTCGCAAAACGGTGCTATCAGCAAGATGGTTCATACGATTGCTCTTTACTTTTCACCTTCTTTGTCAGCGATTCCAGGAATCTCATCGTCACCGGGAATGTAGAACATATCTGTTTCCCGACTGATCCTGAATAGATGTCTTGCTTTGTGGCCACTGCTGCAGCTACGGTTCTTGGAACAGTAATACACGACGGATCGGAAAATAAATGCGCACAACAGCACGGCCGCAATCACGCACCACGTAATCATTGGATAGTTCATACTCTTTGCTTTTTTAAATTTGGCTGCAAAAGTAGAACATCCCTCCCAAACGTATAAACGATGATTAAGGGATTTTCCTATCATGGCTATAGGCAAAGTAGAATCCATCAGGCCATGTTAGCTATTAAAAGCGAGAACCCCACTCCTTAGAGAACTATATTTTCCATGATAGAACCAAATTTACGCCTGCGAAGGAGTGACACCAAACCGCTTCTTGTAGCACTTGCTGAAGTACTTCGGGTCGTTGAAGCCACTCATGTAGGCCACGGTGGAGACGTTGTGCTGCCCCGTGGCGAGCAACTGGCGGGCATAGAGCAACCGCTTCTCGCGGATGAAGTCGATGGGGGTGACACCCAGCGTGGTCTTCACCTTCTGATAGAACACGGTGCGGCTCATGCCTACCGACTGAGCCAGATCGTCCACGATGAGGTCTGCATTATCTATCTGCAACTCCAGCTTGTGGTTGAGCTGCTGCAGAAACTCCACATCGAGGGCTGAGAGGGTGGTGGACTCGCCGACCGGAGGCAGAGTCTGCTCCGTGGTGGGGGTAGCCGAGGGAGGAGCCATGGCCGTCAGTCGTTGCAGGTACCAGGCCTGCAGCTGTTGCCGCTGTTGCAGCAGGGCGTGGATGCGGGCCTTCAGGTAGGAGGAGCTGAAGGGTTTGGTGATGTAGTCGTCGATGCCCTGCTCCAGTCCGCCGATGCGGTCATCGAGCGATGACTTGGCCGAGAGGATGATGATGGGTATGTGGCTGGTGTCGAGCCGTTCTTTCAGCGCCTTCACCAGTTCCAGTCCATCCATTTCGGGCATCATGACGTCGGTCAGCACCAGGTCGGGCTGCTCTTGCAGGGCCTTCTCCCAACCTTCGCGGCCATTGGTAGCCTCCACCAGCTGGTAGGTCGGACTGAGGATGGAGTGGAGGAAGCCGCGCAACTCGTCGTTGTCCTCCACCAGCAGTATCTGGACCGGCGGCGCCGCGGGGGCCGCGACCACCCGCTCGGCGCGGCCCTGCCCGGCGGCTTGCGGTGAGGGAGGAGCGTCGGGAGCCGACTCGGCGAGTATGAACTCGGCCAGCGGATAGTTCTGATAGCTCTCCGCCCGCAGGGGCAGGCTGATGAGGAAGGTGCTGCCTTTCCCCTTGACGCTCTGCACACTGATGGTGCCCAGGTGGAGTTCTACAAACTCGTGTACCAGCGAGAGGCCGATGCCCGACGAGGGCTGCAGCAGGCCTGCGTGGGGCACGGTGGAGAAGCGGTCGAAGAGGGTGGCTATCTTGTCGGGCGAGATACCTATACCCTCGTCGCTGACGCGGATGATGAGCCGTTCGGCCTCGGTCGTGAGGCTGAGGCTGATGCGCTTGCCCTGCGGGGTGTATTTGAAGGCGTTGCCCACGAGGTTGAACAGCATCTTCTCCACCTTGTCGCGGTCTATCCAGAGGGTAATCTTGTCGGGGGTGGCGCTGAGGTCGAGCGTGATCTGCTTCTCGGCGGCCAGCTGTCGGAAGGGCTCCGTCACCTGACGCGTGAGGGCCACCACGTCGATGTGCTCCAGCAGGAGCTTCATCTTCTTGTTGGATATCTTGCGGAAATCAAGTATCTGGTTGACGAGGCGCAGCATCCGCCGGGTGTTGCGCTGCACCAACGAGAGGTGCTGGCGGGCCCGGGCTGAGAGTGCCTCATGCTCCAGCACCTCGTTGAGCGGACTGCTGATGAGGGTGAGTGGGGTGCGCAGCTCGTGGGAGATGTCGGTGAAGAAGCGCAGCTTGAGGTCGGCCAGTTGCTGCTCCAGGTTGATGCGGTGGCGCAGCCGGTAGATGTAGAGGATGATCAGGGCGATGGTCGCAGCCAGCAGGACGAAGAGCAGCGCATAGACCAGTGTGCTCCAGGCCGTCTCCCAGAAGGTGGGGATGACGATGAGCCGCAGTTCGCTGACCTGCTCGTTGGGGATGCCGTCGGCATTGGTGGAGCGCACCTGCAGCCGGTAGTTGCCGGGAGGGAGGTTGGCATAGCTGGCCCGTCGGGTGTCGCTCCACTCGTTCCACCCCTCTTCCAGGCCGTCGAGCCGATAGCTGTAGCGTATGGAGGAGGGGTCGGTGTAGTCGAGGGCGGCAAAGTCGATGCTGACGGTGCGCTCGTCGGGGGCCAGCCGCACCTCGTCGGTGTCGTGTAGCGGACGTGTCTCCTTGCCTCCCTGGATGCGCAGCGTGGTGAAGACCACAGGCGGCACATAGAGGTTGGGACGCATGGCCGAGGGGTCAAGCCCTATCACACCGTCTTCGGCACCGAACAGCAGCCACCCGTTCCACCGGGCCGGTATGGCCTCGCTGAAGTAGAAGTTGTGCTGCAGCAGGTTCTGCTGGTCGAAGCACTCGTACTTGTGCTCATCGGGATAGTAGTGCAGCAGCAACGCCTCCGACACGATCCAAAGGCACCCGTTGGCATCTTCGGTCATCGAGAGGGTCACGTCCGTTGGGGGTGGCGTGCCCACCACGGGCAGGGGGCTGAAGCGGATGTGGGGAGCCGTGAGGTCAGCACCGGGCGGGATGCAGTTCACCCCGCCACTGAAGGTCACCACGTAGGTATGCTGCCGGCTGTCGGTGTAGATGTGGGTCACGTCGTTGCAACTCAGGCTGTGCGGGTCGTCGGGGATGCGCGTGTAGGTATGGAAGGCGATGTCTTCCGGCCGCTCAAACTCAGGCGCAAAGGTCAGCAGCCCGTCGGTGGTGCCTACCAGCAGGGTGCCGTCGGGGGCTTGATGAATGGCCCGGGCGCGGTCGAACCCCCGGCGGGGGTAGCCGCTCAGCCGGTTGCCGCTGTGGATGAAGCTGACGGAGCCGTCAGCCTCCTGCTGCAGCAGGTTGAGCCCTCCGCCGTGGGTGGCTATCCAGAGCCTGCCCGTGCGGTCTTCCATCAGGTAGTAGAGGCTGTTCTCGCTGAGGCTGTAGGGATTGTCGGGCTGGTGGGTGTAGTGCTCGAGGCGATAGGCATCGTCACTTCCCGGCCTCGGGGAGAGGCGGAAGAGTCCGTCCCAGCGGCTGGCCAGGTAGATGTCGCCCCGGCGGTCTTCCAGCAGGTGGTAGATGCCCGGACCGAACGGGGTGGGCCGGGAGGTGATGCGCCCGTCGGGGGCGAGGTAGCCCTGCAGAGCGTGGTCTGAGGTATAGATGCGGAGGGTGCCGTCCTTGGTGGCCACCCAGAGCCGCCCCTGTCGGTCCGTCAGGAAGGCCCGGGTCTCATAGCCGGGTGTCTGTGGAAGGAAGCGCACCGTGTGGCGGCGGAAGCTGATTTTGCCCAGGTTTGACTTGTCGCTGAACCAAAGGTTGCCCTGCCGGTCGATGCAGTAGAATCGGAGCACGAGGCTCTGCTTGCTCTGCGGGTCAGACGGATGGGGCTGGTACGTGCGCAATTGCTTGCTCTGCGGGTCGTAGTAGCTGAAGCTGCCACCGCGGGGCACGGCCCATACCGTGCCTTGGGCATCCTCCATCACCAGCGCGCGGCTCTGCAGGTCGCCTTGGGGCATCTCACTTTCGGGGGTCAGGTAGTGCTGCTTCTCGCCGGTGCGCAGGTCGTATCGCAGGATGCCGTCCGTGCGGTTGATGATCCAGAGTTGCTCGTGGCGGCCCTGGACCAGCGCGTAGGTGTCCGTAGGCGGTCCGGGCATCGAGGTGTCGAGGTGGCGGAATTGGCGCTGACGGGGCAGGTAGAGCATCACGCCGTTGTCCGTGCTCAGGGCCAGCGTGTCGCTGCCCATGGCGGTGAGCGAGTGGATGCGCCGGCAGGGCGAGGGCACCTGGCAGTACTCCATCTGCTGCTGCTTCAGGTGGTAAACGGCCAGCCGGTTTTCGGCCGTGGCCAGGTAAACATCGTCGTTCAGGAGGCAGCCCTGGCGGAAGCCTACCGAGTCGGTCAGGCTCTTGCTACCTACGATGCGCAGCCCCCGGTCGGTCAGCACCCACTCGTCCCCCTGCGGGTCGCGCAGGATGTCAATCACATGGTCGCTCGGCAGGTTGCCTTCCGACCAGCTGTAGCCGGTCAGTCCGCCGTTGGCCGCATTACCGGCCTTCAGCTTCTGCTCGTCCACCCGAAAGGCTCCGTGGCTGCAGAGAATCCAGCTGATGCCTCCCTGCAGGGCGATGACACGCTCCACATGATAGCTCTTCCCCGACCGCTGTTCCACGGGGTAGAGGGGGTCGATGAACTGCTCGCGCCGGCTGTCGAAGAGAAAGACCTGGTGGTCGTGCGTCACGCACCAGATGTCGTCGGCCGATGTGGGGACGATGGTCGGGATGCGGTTGCTGGTCAGGCGGCTTCCGTCGCCCGGATGGGCCTTGTAGGTCTTGAAGTGGTAACCGTCGAATCGGCTCAGCCCATTCCAGGTGGAGAACCAGATGAACCCCTTGCTGTCTTGGGCAATGCCTACCACCGAACGCTGGGACAGGCCGTTGGCCGGGGTGTAGTAGGCGATGTCGCACACCGGTTGCGCCTGGGCGGGCAGGCCGGTGCATCCTATCAGTATCAGGGCGCCGATGAGGTGGCGCAAGTAGTATAGAGGTGTCTTCATAGTGCATGGAAGATGTTTACAGGTGCGAAGATACAGAAATAATTTGCATTTCAGAGGGAAGAACGTTATTTTTGCATCAGACTAAACATTTTGCATCATGAAACGACTGCTCCTCCTCTTCTGCTGTCTCTTCGGGACAGTGTATGCGTGGCGCTGCAAGGCCACTCCTGCCGACACCCTGCAGGCGCTCCGACGCGAAGTGACTGTATCGTGCGACGGCTTCAGACTGCCCGGCACCCTGACACTACCTGCCGAGGCCTCCCGGCGCCGCGTGCCCTGTGTGGTGCTGGTGCATGGGTCGGGCCCCAACGACCGCGACGAGACCATCGGCCCCAACAAGCCCTTCCGCGACCTGGCCGACGGCCTCGCTGCCCGGGGCATTGCCACCCTGCGCTACGACAAGCGCACCTTTGTCTACAAGCAGCGCAGTGTGCCTACCGGCCGTGAGCTGGACTATGACACCGAGGTGACCGACGATGCCGTGGCTGCCGTGGCCCTGGCCGCCTCCCTGCCCGAGGTGGCACCTGACAGTGTCTATCTCTTGGGTCACAGCCTGGGTGGCACTTTGGCCCCGCGCATAGCCGAGCGCAGTGGTCGGCTGGCCGGCATCATCATCCTGGCCGGACTGGTACGCTCTTTGGGCGATGCCTTGGTGGAGCAGGTGGAGTACATCCTCTCCCTGCAAGGCGGACTCTCCGACGAGGCCCGCTCGCAGGTGGAGACCCTGCGCCGTCAGGTGGAGAACATGAAGCGGCTCGACACCTTCGAATACAACGCCTCGCTGCCGTTGCCCATGGGCATTCCCGCCTCCTACTGGCGGATGGCGCTGCAGTACAAGCCGGCCGAGGTGGCCTCCCGCCTGTCGCTGCCCATGCTCGTGCTGCAGGGCGAGCGCGACTACCAGGTCACGATGATCGACTTCGGCCTCTGGCAGGTCAATCTGATGTTCAACAGCCGCGCCACCTTCAAGTCCTATCCGCAACTCAACCACCTGATGCAGGAGGGGGAGGGGAAGGCCGTGCCTACCGAGTACCAGCAGCCCCGACCAGTGGCCCGGGAGGTCATCGACGACGTGGCCCGCTTCGTCCATCGGTGAGCTGGCCATCCTCGGTATCAAACAGCCATATGACATGACACAGATTTACTTCACACGTAATTAACAATTAAAACGTGTAGTGTTA
>CAMGAL010000129.1 GCA_946007445.1 uncultured Mediterranea sp. | reverse complement strand
CGAAACCCGTATGAAACGTATTGATTTAGCCCGTTCCTACTTCCCCGACGCCACTCCCCGGGCCGCCGTGCGTCGGCTCACCGCCTGGATTCACGGTTGCCCCGAGCTCTACAGCCGCCTGACCGAGGGAGGCCGCAAGTTCGATGGCCGCCGGCTGCTCACCCTGCAGGAGGTGCGGCTCATCCGCTACTACCTGGGCGACTGACGCACCGCACTCCTTAGGGTGTACCGACAGCCATCCGAAGACTCTGCCGACAGCCATCTGCAGGGGGCAGTGACAGCCATTGGCTCCTGCCCCCTGCAGCCTGCCGCTTCTTCTGCTACTTCCGGCCCCGTCGCTACGCTGCCAGCCAGACGGTGCAGCAACTCGTCGGCCACACCCAGCTGCACCGCATCGTCGTGGTGTGGCACGGCATGGAGATGGCCGTGTGCTAGGAGTGCTGACGAGCCGGCCCAATCAGGATGAACAAAATAGTTTGGGATTAAGACCCGTTAAGGCCCACAGAGGCCGAACGTGCAGATACACCCGTTGTATCTTTGCACCATCAATCATTCTTAATTCTTCATTATTTTGTACTTATGCCCAAAGCCTACAAAACCATCAAGCGCGTGCTGAAGTTCGACAAAGAGAACCCGCGCGAAGTCTACACCGTAGCCCCGGTGAGCTACGGTTTGCTCACCACCGATGACGCCGCCCGTCAGATATCCGCCGAGTCGTCGCTCACGCCCGGCGATGTGAAGAACGTGCTCGACCGCTACGCCCACTACGTCGTGGAGAACCTCAAGAAGGGCTACAGCGTGCAGCTGCTCGGCTTCGGCACGCTGAACGTCCGCTTCGTCAAGGGCAAGACCGTCAGCAGCGAGAAGTTGGCCAACGCCACGATGGTCAAGGGTCTGATGCCCGGCTTCACGCCCTCCTACACCAAGGTCAACGGCTCGCGCGTCTACGACCTTCTGCCCGACAAAATCCAGCTCGTGAAGTACGGCACCATGCTGCCCGACGACCAGTCTTCCTCCTCCACCACCACGCCCGACGATAGCGGCAGCGGCGGCAGTTCAGGAGTAGATCCCGACAATCCGTTGGGCTAATCTTGCAGAACACGGAGGCACCAAGGCACAGAGGATAAACCATCCTAATGTCACTCTGTGCCTCCGTGTCTCCGTGTTCCAACAAACGAATCACTCATAACTCATCACTCTGAACAACATGGAAAACAACAAACTCACTTGGAAGAAAATCATTCAGGCCATTCTGCAGGCCGCCATTGCCGCCCTCACCGCCCTGGGCATCACCAGTTGCGTGGTCGGTTGACCCCCCTCTACAAACTCACCAACTTAAAAACTCACAAACTTACAAACTCAAATCACCATGGTCACCGAAACATACCCCATGCTGATAGCCGATGAAGAGGTAGCCAGCGAACGCCTGCTGCTGCGCAACGTGGAGCCCGGTCCCTGCCTGGACTCGCTGGAGAGCGTGCGCTTCATCGTCATCCACTGCTCCGCCACGCGCCCCGACACCGACTACACCGTAGAGCGCCTGCTGCGCGACCACCGTGCCCGTGGCTTCCGCACCATAGGCTACCACTTCTACATCCGTCGCAGTGGCGAGGTGTCGCAGCACCGCCGTCTCTCCGAAGTCGGCGCACACGCCCGCCCTTACAACCGCTGCTCGATAGGCGTCTGCTACGAAGGCGGCCTCGACCTCCAGGGCCGACCGGCCGACACGCGCACACCCCTCCAGCGCGAAGCCCTGCGCCGGCTCGTGGCCCGTTTACGCCGCCTCTTCCCCCAGGCCCGGGTGGTGGGTCACCGCGACCTGCCCGGCACCCTTCCCAAGGCCTGCCCCTGCTTCGACGTGGCCTGCCTGCTGTGACTTGTTTGGGGGGTATAAACTATTAGTTAATAGGCGTTTATGTTCATCTACCAACCTCAGAGCCTGTAGGGGCAGACCTGTGTGTCTGCCCGGAATGCACATGCTTTGGCATTCCGGGCGGACACACAGGTCCGCCCCTACAGCATACGTACCGAATACAATAAAAACTCCACATTCATCTCCGAAACCCTCCGCAAGGAAGAGGGGAGTTATTTCTTGTAACTGCGTATTTCTTTCAGGATGCGCCACTCACCACTCAGATAGACAAACACCAGGGCGATGAGCAGGCTGGCGATGGACTTGACGACGAGGCTGGCCAGCAGAGGCCAGGCAGCTGTCCATAGCGTGAGAGGGAAAAGAACGATTCCTGTGAGTAGTGTCAGCACCAAAGGTGACACCAATTGGCGGAAAAGCAGTTGCAGGGGGCGGTGGAACGAGTGGCGGTAGAGCTGCCAGTAGCACTGGAAGAAACTGAGCAGGCAGGCCACCAACATGCTCCAGGCAAATCCCTCGATGGTGGGGCAGACCAAGAGGCACACGCCGTAGCCACCACAGGAAATCAAGGCGGTGAACAGTCCGCAAAGGAACATGCCGCGTGTGTCGTTGTGGCTCTGGAAGAAAGAGCCTGACGAGGAGGTGATTATCTGTATGCCACAGGAGAGAGCCAGAATCTCGAATGCCGGAACCGAGGCTTCCCACTGGGGGCCAAAACAGAGAAGCACCAGCTCACGGCTGCAAAAGTAGAGGAACAGGGAGAGTGGCAGACCTACCAGTGCCAGTATGTGTACCATACGCTCGTTGATTTCGCCCAGACGCTGCGACGACTTTTGGTAATCGCTCAGCAGAGGGTGTAGCACGGGAGTGAGCACATGAGTGAGATTCTGCAGGGGGAGCATCATCAGCCGGTAGGATTTCTCGTAATAGCCCAGCGGCGCCATGCCGATGTAACGGCCAATCAACATCTTGTCGAGGTTGCGGGTGAAGTAGATGACGGTGTTGAACAGAAATTGGTAGAGCGAATAGCCCCAGATGTGACGGATGCTCTGCAAACCGCTGCACCACAACCACCGCATGGGATAGGCCCGCAGCGAGATGAAATAGAGTAGGGCACCCGACAGCAACTGTTGGATAATCAGCGTGTAGAGACCGGCTCCACAGAGGGCGGCAGCGATGGCCACAACTCCGCTGCACAACTGGATGGCCAGGGTGCGCCAGGCAATGAAGCGGAAACGCTTGTCGCGCGAGAAGAGCGCGTTGGGCACGATGCCTGCTGCTGCAAAGAAGAGGCCGATGGAGAGGCTCTGCATGATAGGTAGCAGCCGGCTATCGGAGTAATAGGCAGCAATGGGCCAGGAGGCGGCACAGAAGAGCAGGCTGAGCCCTAAGCCCATCCAGAGGGTGAACATATAAATCTCGTTCACCTGTCTGTCGGTCAAGTCCTTGTACTGAACAATGGCGGCAGAGATACCGATGTTGGTGAATATCTGGAAGAAGTTGATGAATACGGTGGCGATGGCCACTATGCCGAAATCGTCGGGCGTGAGCAGACGGGCCAGCACACCCATGACGACCAGCGAAATCAGGATGCCGGAGTAGCGTGCCACGGCGGTGTAGAACACACCGGAGAGCATCTGGCGTTTCAATCCCGGCTCACTCATGACGATGGGCGGATAGCAGGTATTGGACAATGGGCTGCATCTGTTCGCTCCAGGCTAGGTGGGCGATGCTGCTACGGATGGCTGGGGGCGATAGGCTCTGCTGGCGGTAGAACTCCACCAGCTGTGCAATGTCGATGGGCGACTCGTCGGCAGGCACCTTCCATACGTAGGGTTGATGGTCGAAGTCGGCATCGCTCTCGGAGTAGACGAAGGCAAAGCCGCGGGCAGCATACTCGCGGTTCTTCAGCGTCTTGATGGAGGTAATGCCGCTACGGTGGCGACCCAGGCTGCCGATGGCCAGGTGACAACGGTCGAACAGGGCATCCAGCTCGGCTCCGTGCAGGGGGCCGTGCAGCGTGACCACCTGCTCCAAGCCGTAGCGGTGGAGAGGGGTGAGAATCTCCTGCTCTTCGCGCGGGCCTGACAGCGGACCGACCAGATGGACGTAGACCGGATAGTCGGGTTGCCGGGAGTAGTAGCGACCCAACCCTTCGACCAAGCGGTCGAGGCCGTGCCAGAAGTGAATCTCGGCAACGGCAATCAGGTGCAAGCCGTCCCGGGCAGAGGGGGGCTCGTGGCGCAGGGCGATGTGGCGGAAGTCGATGCCGTTGGAGATGCGCAGGGTGGGGCGGCCGAAAATCTCTGTATCGTCGCTGAAGGTGACAATGCGGTCGATGTAGCGGCAGAAGCGGTGGCGGAAGAGACGGTCGATGGCCAACTGCAGCTTTTCGCTACGGGATTGGTACTCTTGGTCGTAGGGATAGGTAGGTATCTCCAGGATAGTATCTATTCCTCTTGCTTTCAGTCGCTTGACCAGACGGATAGTGAAGGGGTTGGCATTGTGGTAGGTGCGGATGTAGATGGCCTCTATCTCCTCCCGTTCCATATAGCGCAGGATGGGTGAGAAGTCCATCCGCTTGCGCAACTTGGCCACGAGGCCGCTGCCAAGGTCGGCCAACAGGGTGCCGTCCACCATCCAGCAGCGGTGACCGTCGGGACGCACCTCGTAGTAGCAGGTACGGACATCGAGTCCGCCCTGCCGCAGGGCATCTATCTGATAGCGTATCTTCTTGCTGATGCCGTTGCTCTCGCTGAAGCCGTAGAAGACCAGGAACAGGAGTCTCATGGCCGTGTACCGATTTCTTCGTACAGACGCACCAGTGAGGCTGCGGTCTCGGCCCATGAGAATTGCTTGACCCGCTCCAGGCCGTAGTCGCACAGCCGGCGGTAGAGAGAGGCATCTTGTTCCAGCCGGAGGATGGCTTCAGCAATGCTCTCAGGCTGCAGAGGGTCGATGGTCAACGCTCCGGGGCCGGCCACTTCGGGCATGGCAGAGGTGTTGCCCACGATGGCGGGCGTACCGCAGGCCATAGCCTCCAGCATGGGGATGCCGAAACTCTCGCGCAGCGAGGGATAGAGGAAGGCGAAAGCGGCGTTGTAGAGCGTGGCTAAGTCGCTGTTGGCAATGTAGCCCGGATAGAAGAGATGGGGCTTGATGGACTCGATGTGCTCTTGGCGCAACAGACTGTCGATGTACGGCTCCTCCAGGTCGGCTATCAGCATGGAACGCTTCACGGACGAGCGCTCCAGATAGAGGCTGTAGGCCTTCAGGGTGCGGGCCGCATTCTTCTTGGGGTCGGTATTGCCCAGGAAGAAGAGGAAATCGCGTTGGCCGGGCGCATAGCGCTCCACCACCGAGCGGTCGATGTCGGCCAGGGGACGGAAGTGGGTGTTGTAGCCGTTGTAGATGGCGGTGATGCGCTCGGCAGGTAGCTGCAGCCGCTGGCGGATACGGTCGCACTCGAAGTGCGACACGGTAATGATCTTCCGGCATTGGGCAAGGATGCGGGGCACCACCAACCGGCGGTAGTGCCAGCCCATCTCCTGATAGAGCGAGGCACTGCGGTGCTGGCGCGGCTCCAGGTAGATGATGTCGTGCAGGGTCAGTACCAGCGGTACGGGGCAGTGCAGGGGAGCCGTGTTGGAGGTGCAGTGCAGCAGGTCGATGTGGGGCAGCCGCCGGACCGCACGGGGCAGGGCGACCTGCTCCCACAAAGGGTAAGTGGGGCACTTCACTTCGATGATGGTCAGGTTGTCCGACTCCTCCAGACAGCGGTCGCTGCCGGGAGCTACGAGGACGTAGTAGTGATGGCCGTCGCGGCGCTTCTGCAGCTCGCGTAGGGTCTCCAAGGCGACAAAGTCCATGCCGTGCTTGTGGGGACGGAAAATCCGTTGGGCTTCGATGGCGATGTTCATAGTTCAAGTGTAGGGGTGGAAGGATTGGTTTCCGGATTCTTTTTCTCCTCTTTCTTCATTCCTTTGGCACGGCGCTTCAGCGGACTGGCAATGGCCGTGAATACCAAGGTGGGCATAGACCAGACGGCACGACGGAAACGGCGGGCTATCTCGCCGTCGGGCAGCGCGATGAGGAAGCTGAAGATGTTGACCAAGAACAGCATGTACCACTTGGGCGACAAGGTCCAGTCGAGAACCGTGATAAGAATTGTCATCAGAATCAGCAGGGCCAGCAGGACGAAACGGGAAGGCAAGAGCCACTGGAACACCTTGTTGCAGAAGTCCCATTCACCGCGCAGGAAAGTGAGGGGCAGGTGGACGAGCGAGTACCATAGGCTGTTGTACTTGCTGCCCGACCAACCGCTTCGCTCGGCCTCGTAGCCACTGGCGTGTTCCTCCTTCTTGCTGTAGCAGAGCACGTCTTCCAGGTATTCGGTATAGACATTCTGCTTCAGAAGCTCAATCTCCATAGCCTTACTGAGGTCGGAGCCTTGCAGGTGGGGGGCTATGTCGTGGAACATGGCGAAGTCGAATGCCATGGCCGCTCCGATGAGGGC
This sequence comes from uncultured Mediterranea sp., assembly GCA_946007445.1. Classification (GTDB taxonomy): domain Bacteria; phylum Bacteroidota; class Bacteroidia; order Bacteroidales; family Bacteroidaceae; genus Bacteroides. The sequence continues at coordinate 29 of CAMGAL010000129.1, read as the reverse complement.
AGACGAGAATCCCAACCGGGTCTGGCCCG
>CAMGAL010000128.1 GCA_946007445.1 uncultured Mediterranea sp. | reverse complement strand
GGTGGCGGGTCGGCGTTCGTGCTGCGGCTGGTGTTGTTGTGGGATCGCGGCTTCTTCATGGTGTTCAACGAGCCGTCGTTCCTCTCGCCCTGCCTCTATCACTGGCTGGGCAAGCCGGAGTGCAGCAGCGACCGCATCCTCGACATCATCCGTCGCCACTACAGCGACGGCCCGGTGGGCCTGCCCGGCAACGATGACTCGGGCGCCATGTCCTCTTGGCTGGCGTTCCACATGATGGGCCTCTATCCCAATGCCGGACAAGACTACTACCTGCTGCATACTCCGCTTTTGCGCGAGGCCACGCTCCGCCTGAAGGGAGGACGCACCTTCACCATCCGTGCCGAGGGATTGTCGGAGCAGAACCGCTACATTGTTTCCGCGTAGCTCTACGGCAAGGAGTATCCCTATTCCACCCTGCGCCACGCCCGTCTGATGGAGGGTGGCGAACTGGTGCTGACCTTGGGCAGTCGTCCCGCCGCCTGGGGACGCTCGATGGGCGAGGGATTTGTAACTTGTCCAGCCGTGTCGGCCATACCGACTCCTGTCGCTGCCACCCAGCCGGCCGTTGCGAAAGAACCGGAACGGAAGAAGGGAGAGTATCTCTTCACCTTCCGACTGCATGGGCAGACACGCCGCTACCAGATGAGCTTCCGCCGCACCGACGAGGGACTGCGCGTGGAGTGGGGCATAGAGCGCAACCTGCATTGGCAGAGCGGCAGCTTCCTCCATACGGCGGTCGGTTTGCAAAGTGGGCGTGAGCTCTGCACGACGATGCCTGTGGATGGCGACCATTTCGCCTTGCCCGACCATCAGACAGCCTATCTGCTCTCTACCGACGCACTGGCCGACGTGAAGGCGCGGGGCGAGGTGCGCTACAACGGCCGCCTGTTCCGCCTGATGGATAGTGACGAACGGGCAGGTGATGTGCCGCTGCTGCATCTGTGTGATGAGGTCGAAGGCTGCGAAATGTGGGTACTCGACCAACCCTCGCTACCCCTGGTCTGGCGGATGAAGAACAATCCGCTGGAGCAAGACTGGGAAGCGAGCCCTTTGTGACACAACCCCTCTTCCCCCTCTGACAGACATGAAGAGGTTGCTCATACTGCTCGTGGCTCTGCTCTTGGTGGGTAAGGGCGCTGCACAAGCCTACAAATACCTGGATGCAGGCTTGAGCAGCAAGCGGGTCTATGCCATCCAGAAAGACGGACTGGGCTACATGTGGTTGATGACCCATACCGGCATAGACCGTTTCGACGGGACGGACTTCCGCCACTATCGGCTGTCGGGCAACGCCACCGACGGAAGGACAGACCAGGAGCTGGCCTACCTCTTCCTCGATTCGCGACAAGAGGTGTGGGTGGTGAGCCGGCAGGGCGACATCTTCCACTACGACCGCTTTTCCGACCGCTTCGAGTGCATCAGCCGTGCGCTGCACGACACCCAGCGGCAGAGCCATGCACCCGTGAGCTGCTGTTACATGGATGAGGCCGACAACATCTGGATGAGCAGCCGCACCGACATCCACATCTACCACACCCGCCTGCATAGCTGCACGCAGATACCTCACGACTTCAACCGCAGCTTCACCTGCATGGAGCAGATTGATGCGGAACGCTTCTTTGTGGGCACGGCCGAAGGCATCCACTATGCCTGCATCGAGAACGACTGCCTGCAGCTCACCCCCTGCATCAAGCTGGACACCCTGCAGGTAGCCATCAACGAAATCTACTTTCACCGGCCTACGCAGCAGGTCTTCATGGGTACCATGCAGCAGGGAGTGGTGGTCTACGACCTGAAGCTGCACCAGGCCTACCACCTGCGTCAGGTGCTGGCTGACGTACAAATCAACCGCATCCGCTCGTGGGGGCAGAAGTACATCCTGCTGGCCACCGAGGGGGCGGGTGTCTATCGCATGAACGTGAACGACTACCACTGCGAACCCTACATCACGGCTGACCACGAACACCTCAACGGCATGAACGGCAACGACATCAAGGATCTCTATATCGACGAGGAGCAGCGTATCTGGATGGCCGTCTATCCGCTGGGAGTGACGGTGCGCGACGACCGTTATCCCGCCTACCAGTGGTACAGACACTCCATCGGCAACCCGCAGTCGTTGGTCAACGACCAGGTGAATGCCGTTATCGAGGATAGCGAGGGCGACCTTTGGATGGCCACCAACAACGGTATCAGCCTCTACGAGAGCAAGCGGCGGCGCTGGAGCTCCTACGTGAGCAGCTATGACGACGAGAGCCAAAGCCCTCACCACACCTTCTTCACCCTCTGTGAGGTGACACCGGGGGTCATCTGGGCAGGCGGCTACCAGTCAGGCATCTACCGCATCGAGAAGCATAGCCGCAGGGTGCAGCTTCTGATGCCCTCGCAGTTCGGTGAGCTGAACATGCTGTCAGACAAGTCGATTCGTGTCTTGAAGAAGGATAGAGCAGGCATTGTATGGGTCGGAGGTGACTATCAGCTGATGCGCATTGACCGTCAGCTAGTAGAGTCGCGTCTCTACGAAGGGCTGAGAGAGGTGGCCGACGTGGCCGAGTGTGATGCACAGCGTCTCTGGGTGGGCACTACCGAGGGGCTCTACCTGCTGGACAAGCAGAGCGGCCGTGCGGAGCCCATTGCCCTGCCTGTGGAAAATTGCCGCATACAGTCCCTGTGCCGACATACCGACGGGCGGCTCTACATCGGTACCTACCAGTCGGGGCTGTTTGTGTACGACCCGATAGGAAAAGGTTTCGCTCACTACACGGCCGACAACAGTGCCCTCTTGTCGGACAATATCTGCTCCATCCTCTCCGATGGGAAAGGTGGGGTGCTGCTCGGCACGGAGCGAGGAGTCTCGTATCTACCTTCCGAAGGCGACCGTTTCTACAACTGGAACCGGATGCATGGCTTGCAGGCCGACCGCTTCAATGCCACCTCCGGCACGCTGCGCCGCAACGGGCACTTCGTGCTGGGCAGTGTGGAGGGTGCGGTGGAGTTCGGCATCGGCGTGTTTCGCCCCTCTACCTCCACCTGTCGGTTGAGGCTCTGCGACTTGCAGATTCTGGGAGAGGCCGACCCCGTGCCGCGGTTGATGGAGCAACTCGAACAGTCGGGCCACATCGACCTGACCTACCGCCAACGCTCCCTCTCGCTGCGGGCCACGGCTGTGAACTACAGCTATACGCCTGCCTACCTCTACACCTGGCGTCTGGCTGATGAGGACACGGTGTGGAGTCGCCCTGTGCCTCAGGGCAACATCCTACTGCGCCGTCTCTCGCCGGGCGACCACCGGCTGCAAGTGCGGGTGCTCTCCAACGAAGACCGCCGGGTAGTGCTCGACGAGATGGAGGTCGTGCTGTGTGTGGCCCGTCCGCTCTGGATGGGGTTGTACCTCTGGTTGCCACTACTGCTGTTGGGCGGAGGCCTGCTGCTCTACCGCCACTTGCGCAGGCGGAAGAGGCCTGCCGCCCGAGAGGGGGTACCTGGTGTGGAGGAACCCTCTCAGACCCCCGCCGAAAGCCGATTCCTGGCAGAGGTGCAACAGGTCGTGGACGAACACCTGGCAGACACCGACTACAACATCGACACCCTCTGTAGCCAGATGTGCATGAGCCGCACCAGCTTCTACAACAAGATGAAGCAGCAGACGGGTATGCCTCCCGCCGACTATGTGCGTCAGCGGCGCCTGCAGCAGGCGGCCCGGTTGCTCATGACCCGTCAGTACACCATCACCGAGGTGGCCGATCTGGCAGGCTTCAGCGATGCCAAGTATTTCCGCGAGGTCTTCAAGAAGCACTACGGCGTGTCGCCCAGCCAGTATGCCAAAGGTGTGAAGGGGCAAGGCGTAAAATAATCGGATGAAAGGCACCAAGAAAGGGGAGAAAGGTGTACCTTTGCGGCCGGTTTTCTAACTCTGTAATACGTATCGTTATGAACAATATCTACTGGGAGGCGTTTGGCATCTTCTTCAAAATAGGGGCGTTCACCATCGGGGGCGGCTATGCCATGGTGCCTCTCATCGAGGATGAAATTGTGGTGAAGCGTCACTGGATTGCGAAGGAAGACTTCATCGACCTGCTGGCCATTGCCCAGTCGTCGCCGGGCGTGCTGGCGGTCAATATGTCCATCTTCGTGGGCTACCGTCTCCGTGGAGTCCGTGGCTCACTGGTGACGGCCCTGGGCACCGTCTTGCCCTCGTTCCTGATTATCCTGGCCATAGCACTCTTCTTCCAGCAGTTTAAGGACAATACCGTGGTGGAGCGCATCTTCAAGGGCATCCGTCCGGCCGTGGTGGCTCTCATTGCCGCGCCTACCTTCTCCATGGCCCGTTCGGTGCGTCTCAACCGCTACACCCTCTGGATTCCTGTCGTATCGGCTCTTCTGATTTGGGCATTGGGCTTCTCGCCCATCTGGATTATCGTTGGTGCCGGATTGGGTGGATTCCTGTATGGACGGATTAAAAGGAAAACAGATAGAACCAAACTCAAAAACTTATAAACTCACAACCCCATGTTGTTCCTGCAACTCTTCTATACGTTCTTCAAGATAGGCCTCTTCGGATTCGGAGGTGGCTACGCCATGCTCTCCATGATACAGGGCGAGGTGGTGACCCGCTATGGCTGGCTGACCGCCCAAGAGTTTACTGACATCGTGGCCATCAGCCAGATGACCCCCGGACCTATCGGCATCAACTCGGCCACCTATGTGGGCTATACCTCGCTGGTCAATGCCGGTTTCAGTCCTGCGTGGGGCGTGCTGGGTAGCATCACTGCCACCTCGGCCGTCGTGCTGCCTTCGTTCATCCTGATGCTGACCATCAGTCGTTTCTTCCTGAAGTTCCAGTACCACCCCTCGGTGGTGGCCGTGTTCCAGGGATTGCGTCCCGCCGTGGTAGGTCTGCTGGCTGCCGCTGCCTTGGTGCTGATGAACAGCGAGAACTTCGGCTCGCCCCAGTCAGACCTCTACCAGTTTGTCTTGAGTATCTTGATTTTCGTTGCCGCCTTTGTGGGCACGCGCCGCTACAAGGTCAGTCCCATCCTGATGATAGTGCTGTGCGGACTGGTCGGTTGGTTGCTCTACTGACATCGGCTCACCCCATCAGCAGGGCAAAGCAGGAGAGGAGAGCCACGCAGACGATGGCTATCAGCAACACGATGAGTCCGCAGTAGAGGAACATGGTGATGGTGCGCTGCAAGGCTCTGCGCCACGGCAGGCGGTAGAGCTGGATGTAATCTATCCAATACACCACGAAGGTGCCGAAGATGGAGAGCTCGTAGATGTCGTCCACCGATGCGCTGCCATGCAGGAACACCAGCACGATGCTGATGAGGAGCATTTGGCAGGCAATGAAAGCCTGGACAAAGAGCTGCTCGGTGAGGTTGTAGTGGGGACGATACTGCCGGTGGCGGAAGGCCAGGCGAGTGCCGATGGCATACAGGGGAAGGGTGATGAGGATGAGGAACGCCTTGTTGCCGTGCATCCAGCTCTCCATCAGTCGGAATACATGGTCAAGGAAAGGGTATTGGCGGATGTATTCGCGGAAGTTCCGGGTGGCTTGCCGCAAGTTGGCCAAGGCGGGTACCTCCTCATTGTCTTCTTTGACTTCGCTCTTCAGATGGTGGATTGAGTCCTTCCGCACCAATTCAAGTGCTTGCTTGGCAATGGCGTGTTCCACGGGGTTCTCTTGGGGATCCAACTCCTGTTCCAGTCGTTCCAGCATCAGGGCACTCTCGGCTTTGCTCTTGCCTGACGTTTTCGTTCCCTTCTGCAGGGCCTCAGGGTCAACCAGCTGCACACTCATGATGTAGAGAGCGGCGAGGATGAAGAGCATCTGGAAGGGGCGGAAGTGGGGGGCGCGCCGTCCGCCAATGAACTCGCGGATGAGGTGCCCCGGTCGGTAGAGCAGATCGACGAGGGTGTGGCCGAAGCCGCTGTCGATGTTGAAAAATCCGCCGGCAATGTTGCGCAAGGCGTTGCTGAACTTGTAGCGGGTGGTGTGGCAGCTCTGTCCGCAGCGGGGACAGAAGTTGCCCGTATAGAGCTCGTCACAGCAGAGGCAGCGGTGGCTCTCCTCGCTGCGGGGCTTCAGGGGTTTGCCTCGCACAATGCGCACACGCAGCAGTCGCCATCGACGACGCACAGGCTGCAGCCGCTGCTGAATCCGTTCTTGCCAGGATAGGGGCAGAATCCTCCGCTTGATGGCCACCCTGCTGAAGTAGACCAGGAAGAGGATGGTGAAGAGGAAGAAGTCGTAGCCGTCATCCACAAAGAGCTCGTCCCAGGCCATGTAGCCCAGGAAGAGAAGCGCGGCTATCTGAAACAGGGAGATGCGCTTTGGGGGAGCAGGCGTGCGTGGTGACTTGGGGGCGGGCAGGAGTCCCCGCAGGTCGGCATGGACGGCCACGAGGGGATAGGCTTCCAGCATCA
>CAMGAL010000127.1 GCA_946007445.1 uncultured Mediterranea sp. | reverse complement strand
CCTCAGCGATACATTTGCCGATGCCATGCGCACCGCCTGTCACGATTGCTACCTTATTTTTATATTCCATTGCAGTTATCTTAAAAACGGGTAGCACGCTTTGACTACGTCGAAATATCGTGCCAGCGAGAGCAGAGGCCAAACTTGTTTGGACTATGCCGAGTGCGGCCGATACTCAATGAAATTAGTGCAGCAAACAATGCCCCGATGGTGAAACTGAGTGCAAAGGTACATTGTTTTTTCGAAATTGCGAAATGCAAAATCAAACACGCCGTGATGCAGGTAGGCATCAAAAGCGAAATTTTTTCGGCGAAACGTGCGGAACTCTTCTTTATTTGTGCTACCTTTGCTGCCAGTTTGTTGGTTTCATGCCGCCGGTCGCCGACCGGGGTGTGATGAAAATGGGAATCAGGTGCAAGTCCTGGACAGACCCGCTGCTGTAACTCCTCATACCAAACCCTCAGATCTCAGAGCCACTGCCGTCGGTCAGACGGTGGGAAGGCGGTCGAAGAGGGGGGAGAAGTCAGAAGACCTGCCAACAGAACACATAGTTTTACTGCTTTCGGGGAATAAAGCAACGAAACATCTGGTAACCTGTGTACTTCCGGACGAAGCGGAGGTATCGGTTCTCATCTTGTTGGATGCCTGTCTCTCCGTAGAGCGCCATGGAGTGAATAACGAGCAAACCAAAGATGATGAAGAATGCAATTTATATAATAGGTATGATGTGCTGCCTGGTGGCGTTGCCCGCGTGGAGCCAAAGCGTCGTGACGGCTGATACCCTGCCGGAGAGCAAGTATGAGCTGCAGCAGGTGTATGTCTATGGCAAGTCGAAGACGCAGCAGCTGAAGGAGAGCGCCTGGACGGTGAGTGCGCTGGACATTAAGCCGCTAGTCAATTCGCTGAACAACCTGAACCGCCTGGTGGACCGCACCAGTGGCGTGAAGGTGCGCGAGGAGGGGGGCGTTGGCTCGGACTTCGACCTCTCCATCAACGGCTTGTCCGGCAACTCAGTGCGCTACTTTCTGGACGGGGTGCCCCTCGACACGAAGGGAAGCGAGGTGTCGCTGGCCAACCTGCCGGTGAACCTCATCGACCGCATCGAAATCTACAAGGGGGTGGTGCCGGCTAGCCTGGGCACCGATGCCTTGGGCGGCGCGGTGAACATCATCACCAAGCAGGAGCAGCGCAACTACCTGGATGCCAGCTACGGCATAGGCTCATTCCACACGCATAAGGGGGATATGGCCGCCCAGTTTGTGGAGCCGCACACGGGGCTCATCATCCGCCCCTCGATAGGCGTGAGCTACTCCAAGAACGACTATCTGATGAAGGGCGTGGAGGTATGGGACGAGGAGAGCCGTAAGTACCTCTCGGTGGACCGCCGCCGATTCCACGACGACTACCTCTCGCTGCTGGGGCAGGTGGAGCTGGGCTTCGTGCGCAAGCCTTGGGCCGACCAGCTGTTCGTGTCGGTCAGCGGCTCGAAGGTGGAGAAGGAGTTGCAGACGGGCTCCATACAGGACCGCGTCTATGGCATGGCCGAGCGCAATGCCCATGCCTGGAGCATCGCGGCCCGCTACCGTAAGCGCGACTTCCTGCTGAAGGGGTTGCAGCTGAACGCCTCGCTGTCGCACACCTGGGACTACTCGGTGACCGCCGACACCGCCTACCGCCAGTATGACTGGAACGGAGACTACATCGTGAGCTCGCGCAACGAGATTACCGGCCGAGGCCGGGCTCTGCGCCACTACTACCGCCCTCTGACCGTGGCCCGCACCAACTGGGACTACCGCCTGGCCGAAGGGCATACGCTGAACCTGAACTACAACCTCAATCGTACGGGCAACAAACGCTACGACGAGGTGGACGACACCTTCGTGCCGAGCAGCGACGTGCTGGCCAAGCACATCCTGACCCTGGCCTACAACCAGTCGCTGTGGCAGGGACGGATGGACAACACTTTCTTTGTAAAGGACTACATCAACCACATGCGCATCGAGCAGACCGATCTGCCCAGCGTGACCGGCTCCGACGAGGTGCAGGGTTCGAGCACGCACAGCTACTGGGGCTATGGCGCGGGAGCGCGCTTCACTGCGAGCGAGGCACTGGCCTTGAAATTCTCCTACGAGCACAGCGTGCGCCTGCCCCTGGCCCGCGAGCTGCTGGGCAACGGTACCACCATCTATGCCAACGTGGCCTTGAAGCCAGAGAGCAGCCACAATCTCAACCTGGGCCTCTTCGGCACCTGGCGACCGGCGGCCGGCCACTCCCTTTACTACGAGGCCAACGGTTTCCTCCGCTTTGTGGACGACTACATACAGACCGTGGTGTCGGAGAAGGAGGGCACCATGCAGTATGGCAACGTGCCTGCCGTCCACGTCAAAGGGGTGGAGGGCGAGCTGCGCTACGACTGGCAGAACCGCCTGCAGCTCTCGGCCACCTTCAGCTGGCTGGTTGCTCGTGACCAGCGGAAGTACATGATTGACGTCAAGCCCTCGGCCACCTATCACAACCGCGTGCCCAACCGTCCCTGGATGTTCGGAGGTGCCGATGCGGCCTACACCTTCCATCACGTAGGCCCTACGGACAGCCGCCTGCGCCTGGCTTTCTCCTACCAGTGGGTACACTGGTACTACCTCTCGTGGGAGGCCTACGGTGCGGCCGAGAGCAAGGCCCGCATCCCCGAGCAGAACGTGTGCAACGCCGACCTGACCTACTCCTGGCAGGGTGGGCGCTACAACCTCTCGCTGGAGTGCTCCAACCTCTTCGACCGCCTGGTGTACGACAACTACCGCCTGCAGAAGCCCGGGCGTGCCTTCTTTGCCAAATTCAGATTATTCATACATTAACCATTCAAACAATTAACACGCAATGAAACAGTTGAGACTCTTGTTCAGCATGATGCTGATGGTGGCGTTGGGAGTGACCTTCCAAGCCTGCTCGGACGACGACGATCCGAAAGAACAACCTGAGAACACGATTACCGGCGACTACCACTTCGACGTCTGGGTGGCCGTGGACAAACATGGCGGCATGGGACGCGACGTGAAGACCCTGGTGCGCAGCGTCAACTCGCTGGAGGACGACCAGCCGATGATCAACTTCGTGGGCGAAGGCACGGAGGTGAACTACAAGCTCACGCTGGAGAACATCGTGAAGGGGGCCTACTACTACCAGGTGCCTGTGTCAGGTGACCGATTCGGCAAGTACACCCTGTCGGACAACACCATTCAGACGGTGCAGGAGCAGAAGTTTGCGACCAACACCTACACGCCGCGCAAGTACACCCATGCTTGGCTGGACGACAACAACCTGGTCATCATGGCGGCCAACGGTGATGCCAAGCAGGTGATTTGGACCAAGCTCGACGCTGACCTCCACATCCTGGCCGAGGGCACCCTGGACCTCCCTGTACCCGAAGGCTCGGCCGTGCTGACCACCTCGGGCATCCTGCCCTACAACAAGAAGAGCGGCAAGCTCATCTACTTCTACTATGGCAAGGCCAAGAAGGGACTTAACTCGACTGCCTCTAAGGTGTTCACCGCCGTCATCAACCCCGCTACGATGGCTGTAGAGAGCAACATTCAGAACACCTGGCTGGACGAGATGGTGGGCAGTGCCTACGGCGAGCTGCTGCAGAAGTGTGTATTCACTGACGAGTCTGGGCAGGTCTATGTGGCCGGTCTGACCAACGATGCCGATGGCGTGGAGCGCTCGCACCTGACCCGCCTGAACGCGGCCGGCAACGACATCGACACCTCGTACGATGCTTTCAGCAACGACGGCAAGCTGCTGGCGGCTGAGTATCTGGGCAACGGCAAGGTGTTGGGCTATGCCCGCGAGGATGCCTTGGGCACAGGCATCGACAGCTACAGTCACTACTACACCATCATCGACCTCAACAGCAAGACCCACACACCCATCAGCTGCAACGGTGTGCGTCTACCCTATAGCGGAGGCCGCTTTTCGCAGCGCACGGCCATTGTCAACGGCAAGGCCTACATCGGTGTCAATCCCGAGGACAGCAATCCCTGCATCTACATCTATGATGCCGCTACCGGCAAGGTGGAGAAGGGCGTTGAGATAGCCGAGGGTTACTACTTCGAGCAGATTCGCGTGCTGGAAAAGAAGGCCCAATGCAACGGACGTTACTCTCTTTTATAGTCATGGTTTGCCTCTCCCTGTCGTGCCTGGCACAGCAGGGGGAGGGTTTCACGCCCCATGAGCTGCTGGCCGGGATGAAACCGGGTGATAAGGCCGCCCTGCTGATGGTACACTTCGGCACGAGCTACGACGACACCCGCGCCCGCACCATCGATGCCATCAATGCCCGGGCACGCGAGGCATTCCCCTCGTTGGATGTCTATGAAGCCTATACTTCGCGCATCATCATCCGCAAGTTGCACCAACGCGGGGTGGAGAAGCACACACCCCTTGATGTCCTGCTACAACTGCGAGGATTGGGCTATACCCATGTGGTTGTGCAGAGCACCCACCTCATTGAGGGTGCCGAGATGGAGTCGCTGCGTCGGGATGTGGCGCGTGTGGCCCCCTTCTTCCGCGAGGTGCGGATAGGGACTCCGTTGCTCTACTCGGTGGAGGATAGCGAGGCACTGGTGCGGCTGTTGTGTGAGCATCATCGGGTGGATGCTGAGTCGGGCCGAAAAGGCTTTGACCGCCATTTCGTCTGGGTGGGACATGGCACCTATACCCCTGCTACCGCCTTGTACAGCCAGGTGGACTACATGCTGAAGGCCTTGGGTCACGACAACGTGCATGTGGGTACCATAGAGGGCTATCCCACCTTCGACACCATGCTGGCACAGCTGAAAGCCTCGAAAGCCAAGCAGGTGACCTTGGTGCCACTGATGTTTGTGGCCGGCGACCATGCCCACAATGACATTGCCGTGGAGTGGAAAGAGCGGCTGGAGCAGGAGGGTTTTGCTGTGACGGCCTGTATGGAGGGCTTGGGAGAACTGGAGGGCGTGCAGGCGCTCTTCATCGAGCACATCCGCTTCTCGTTGCAGCACCGCCCGCAGGACGTCATGAGCAAGAAGCAGGCGTATGCCGACGGAAAAGAGACGGAGTGACCCCTTTATGAAAAGACAACACCTTGTAGGAATGCTCGCCGGAGCAGTGCTCTTCGTGGCCATCAGCTGCCTGCTCTACTTCTATGGTTGGGCACCTACCCATATCTTGGTGGTGAATGCCCTGCCTGCCCAGGCTACAGACCTGGCCTTGAACAACGATTGCAGCCACATCCGGGTGACCTGCCTGCCTACCGATGAGGTGAAGAGTTTCCGTGGCTACGACGCCGTGGTGCTCTACGCCCGCGGCCTGTTTCTGGACGAGGCGCAGCGCGATGAGCTGCAGCAGGCGGCCCATCGGGGCGTGCCCGTCTTCACCAATGCCTGGCGTCCCCTGCCCAATGCCATCTGCCACAATTTGACACCAGCCCAACAAGATACGTTGTCGCTCTACTTCCGCAACGGTTGTCGGCAGAACTATCGCAACGCACTGCGCTATCTGCGTCATCTGGCCACTCCCCATCGGTGGGGTGAGGATAGTTTTGCGCCTCCTGTACAGTTGCCCGAAAACCTCTATTACCACCAAGAGAGCGGCCAATACTTCCTGAATCACAGGGAGTTGACGGAGTATCTGCGCCGGCGGGGACTTTACCATGAGAATGCCCGCAAGGTGGCCCTGATAGCCGGGGTGTCCTTCCCGATGGAGGGCAACCGAGCGCATGTCGATACATTGATTTCCCGTCTGACGCAGGCCGGTTGGAATGTTTATCCGCTGGCAGGCAACGTCTCGACCCGCGAGCAGATGCTCCGTGAACTCCATCCCGATGCGGTGGTCTATCTGCCGATGGGCCGATTGGGCAGCGACTCGCTCGTCACTTGGCTGCACGATGAGAATATCCTGCTTTTCAACCCCTTCCCCCTGTTGCAGCCGCGTGAGCAGTGGCTGGATGTCCACACGCCTGTGGGAGGGGGCACGCTGACCGCCCGGGTGGTCGTGCCCGAGATAGATGGCGGCATAGCCCCCTTCTGCATAGCCACGCAGGAGGAGAACGAGGAGGGCTACCTGCGGCCCTGCCCGGAGATGGAACGGGTGGAGCGCTTCGTAAACTATATGCAGAGATGCTTTGCCTTGCGAGACAAGCCCAACAGCGAGAAGCGGGTGGCCATCTGCTACTTCAAGTCGCCGGGAAAGGATGCCCTGCTGGCCAGTGGCATGGAGGTAGTGCCCTCGCTCTACAACTTCCTGTGCTACCTGCGTCGGGAGGGGTATCGGGTGGACGGACTGCCTGCCACATTGGCCGAGTTTGACAGCCTGGTACGGAGGGAAGGAATGGTCGTGGGGGCGTATGCGCCTGCTGCGCAAGAGGAGTTCCTGCGGACGGCACACCCGGTGTGGATTGC
>CAMGAL010000126.1 GCA_946007445.1 uncultured Mediterranea sp. | reverse complement strand
TCCAGATGTCCTTGTGCTTCATACACCTGCTTGATGACCGGATTGGCCACTTGCGCCATGCGGTCGGTCTTCCGTTTGAACTGCTCCATCGCTGCATCAAACGTCTTTTCAACCAGCACCTCCTTCTTCTCATCGCGGAAAGCATCGGCACTGAAGGGAGGCTCCATGGCCAGGGTCTGGAGGATATCCATCTTGCAGTTCTCATAATCGGGAGCATCGACAGCAGAAGCACAACGTTCCCAAATCATGTTAGTGATGTCCATACCGATGCGCTCACCCATCAAGGCATGACGGCGCTTGGTGTAGATGACGGTACGCTGTTTGTTCATCACGTCATCGTACTCCAAGAGGCGCTTACGGATACCGAAATTATTCTCTTCCACCTTCTTCTGGGCACGCTCGATAGATTTGGAAATCATGCTGTGCTCTATCATCTCACCCTCCTTGAAGCCCAACTTGTCCATCACGCCGGCAATGCGGTCGCTGGAGAATAGGCGCATCAGGTCATCCTCCAGGGAGACGAAGAATACAGATGAACCCGGGTCACCCTGACGACCGGCACGACCACGCAGCTGACGGTCCACACGACGGCTCTCGTGACGTTCTGTACCGATGATGGCCAGACCGCCGGCAGCCTTCACCTCCGGACTCAGTTTGATGTCGGTACCACGACCGGCCATGTTGGTGGCAATGGTCACCGTGCTGCTCTGACCGGCCAGGGCCACAATCTCGGCCTCCTTCTGGTGCAGCTTGGCGTTCAGCACGTTGTGAGGTATCTTTCGCAGATTGAGCATCTTGCTCAGCATCTCGGATATTTCCACCGAAGTGGTACCTACCAAGACGGGACGACCGGCGTTCACCATGGCTTCAATCTCTTCGATGACCGCCTTGTATTTCTCTCGTTTGGTCTTATAGACGCGGTCGTTCATATCCTTGCGGGCAATGGGACGGTTGGTGGGAATCACCACCACATCCAGCTTGTAGATGTCCCAGAACTCACCCGCCTCCGTCTCGGCCGTACCGGTCATACCAGACAGCTTGTGATACATACGGAAGTAGTTCTGCAAGGTGATGGTAGCGAAAGTCTGCGTAGCAGCCTCCACCTTCACACGCTCCTTGGCTTCGATGGCCTGGTGCAGTCCGTCACTGTAACGACGTCCCTCCATGATACGGCCCGTCTGTTCATCCACAATCTTCACTTGTCCGTCGATGACCACATATTCATCATCCTTCTCGAACATGGTGTATGCCTTGAGCAACTGGTTGATGGTGTGTACGCGCTCGCTCTTGACGGCATAGTTGGTCAGCAAGGCATCTTTCTTCTCCAGACGCTGCTCGTCGGTCAGTCCCGGTTCAGCCTCCAGTGCAGATAGCTGGGCGGTGATGTCGGGCAACACGAAGAAAGTGGGGTCTTCCGAATTGCCACTGATGAGGTCAACACCCTTATCGGTGAGATCTACACTGTTCAGTTTCTCGTCGATGACGAAGTAAAGCGGTTCAGTCACTTCAGGCATACGCTTGTTGTTCTGCTCCATGTAGATTTCCTCTGTCTTCAGCATACCGGCCTTGATGCCCGGCTCACTGAGGAACTTGATGAGGGGTTTGTTCTTGGGCATACACTTGTGACTGCGATAGAGGGCCAGGAATCCGTCCTCTTGCTCCTTCTTGTCCTCGGATGCAATCATGCGCTTGGCATCAGCCAGATACTGGGTAGCCAGTCGTTTCTGTGCCTCTACCAGCCGCTCTACCAGGGGACGTAGCTGTTCAAAGAGTTGGTCGTCACCCTTAGGCACCGGACCGGAAATGATGAGCGGCGTACGGGCATCGTCAATCAGCACCGAGTCCACCTCATCGACAATGGCATAGTTGTGCTGACGTTGCACGAGGTCTTTGGGGCTGATGGCCATGTTGTCGCGCAGGTAGTCGAAGCCGAACTCATTGTTCGTTCCGAACGTGATATCTGCCAGGTATGCCTTGCGACGGGCGTCGCTATTGGGTTGGTGCTTGTCGATGCAGTCCACCGAAAGTCCGTGGAACATATAGAGCGGACCCATCCACTCGGAGTCACGCTTGGAGAGGTAGTCGTTGACGGTAACGACATGTACGCCATTGCCCGTCAAGGCGTTGAGGAATACCGGCAGGGTAGCTACCAACGTCTTGCCTTCACCGGTTGCCATCTCGGCAATCTTGCCTTTGTGAAGCACCACGCCACCAAACAACTGCACATCGTAGTGTACCATGTTCCAGTGCGTCTCGTTGCCTCCGGCAATCCAATGGTTCTGATAGATGGCCTTGTCACCCTCGATGCGGACAAAGTCCTTGGTCGCAGCCAGTTCGCGGTCGAAGTCAGTGGCAGTCACCACAATCTCCTCATTCTCCGAGAATCGACGGGCCGTATCCTTCACGATGCTGAAGGCCACCGGCAGCACTTCGTCCAAAGCCTTTTCATAGAGGTCGAGGATTTCCTTCTCTATCTTATCTATCTGAGCAAAGATAGCTTCGCGTTCTTCCAGTTCCGTGCTTTCGATAGAGGCCTTCAGTTCCTCCACCTTAGCCCGCTGCGTGGCAGCCGACTGGCGGATGTAGGCTTTCAGTTCTTCGGTCTTGGCACGCAGGCCGTCGTTGTCCAGCTTTGCCACTTCGGGGTAGGCTGCCTTGATTTTTTCCACCCAAGGCTTAATCTCCTTCATGTCGCGAGAAGACTTGTTGCCGAAAATGGAGCTTAAAAATTCATTGAATCCCATTCGTATATTGCTGTTTTTATTATTATTCGTCTGTTTGAGGTCGCAAAGTTACTGATTTTCCCTTAAATAAATGAAGAATGAGCTTTCAAATTCTTCCCTTTCACTCTAAGGGCAAAGCAGTACAAGCATTGGGAGCGCGGATGCGCAAGGCTCCCGTCAGCGTGGGAGCCAGACGATCTGCCCGAACGGGCGTCAGGATGGTTTGCGCCACCGTACCTGCACCGAACAGGACGAGCGGAGCCGGCATAGCCGCCGAGGCACGCATCACGCGGCTATCACTGACACGTTCTTCCACCACAGTCCAACCCGGTAAAACCTCTATCACCAGGTCGCCGGAACGTTGGCGGTGGTAGCCCGCACGAATCAGTTCCTTGTGAGGAGACCACGGCCCCAGCAGCAGACTATGAGCCGAATAGACACCATCGACACCACTGCACTGCACAGCGAAAGCGGCCGATTTCTCTTGAATTTCGGTCAAATCCAGTTGCTTGGACTCTATCAGCTTATGATTCAGATAAATCTGTCGGTCGTAGTACCCTTCTACATATTGCCCGGTGCCGTATGTAGCCATCAGATACATGTTCAGCAACGTAGCGCAGCGCTTCAGATGAAACTCCCCACCCGGTATGCGATAGATGCCCGTATCGGGAGCTTCCGGGTCGCTATAGCCCGTGGAGGCCAGGCAGAACAGCACGTTCTTCAGTCCCACTTTCTGCTCCAGCAGTTCCAGTAGGCGGGCTATGCTCTGATCCAGCCGGGCATAAGTATCCTGTATCTCCATGGCACACTCTTGCACGCTTCGGTGGTTATAGTTTCCGGCATAATAGGTCAAGGCCAAGAGGTCAGGTACCTCGTCTTTGCCGATGGTGCTCTTGTTCAGCAGCTCCTCCGTCAGCAGGTTCACCTCATCGTTGACCAGCGGACTGGTACAGAGTCGCCGGTACTTGTTCTGCTTCTCGGAAGCAAAGCTGTATTTGAACCCGTCTGAACGCCATTCAGGCAGGTACTTGTAGCGCGTAGAGGCAAACAGCGGTGTCCACACCATGTCCTTGATCCGGAAATCGGGAGACCAACGGTCGTTGTATTGACTCATCCACCAGGGGAACTCCGTGTAGTAGGTGGACGAACACCACTTGCCGGTATTCTCGTTCAGCCAGAAAGCACCGTTGGCACAATGGCCTCCGGAGAGAACGGCCGCATCGCGGAAAGGAGCAATAGCGAAGACCAGCGCCTTACCTCGCGTAGCTATTTTCAGTTCATCGGCAATCGTTGAAGTCAGCAGAGCAGAAGCCGAAGAGGCCTCCTCCGTATAGTTGCCCATGAAGGCCTGGTCATCCACGCAATTCACCGGCCTGAGCGTCTTCGTGTCCAGCCAGTTTTCTGCCACAATGCCATGCAGCGAGGGCGATGTTCCTGTATGGAGAGTGGCGATAGCCGATGCCCGGTCAGCACCCGTGAAGGGCAACTCGACATGCCGGTACACACGACCTTCACGCAACAGCCTCTTGAACCCTTTCTCGCCATACAGCGGAGAGAAATTCTCCAGATAGTCGGCACGCAGTTGGTCTACGGTCAAGGTCACCACCAGTTTAGGCAATTCACTCTCAGGCACCTGCGCGTGCAGACCGCCAAACGTCAGAGCCAATATAGAGGTGATAAGTATCTCTTTCATTTCTTTGTATTAAATCGTATCACGTGCCTACTGCATCGCAGTAGCAAACAGAGTGCCAAAGGTACGATGGACAACGGAATATTTTGTGGAATAAGGCTCCAAAATAATATAAAAAAGATTAAAATAGCACTCAACACCTGCATGTAGCCGTTTCTTCTTCCTCGGATTTCGCTCCACACTACCCAAGGCATGGCCAATAGGTGCAACGGGTGCAGCATCAGCAACAGCCAGTTGGGACTGACAGCAGGATGCGAAGAGAAGCAGACCAAGAAAGCCAAGATACTCCCTGTCACTCCGGCAGCAGTCAGCAAGAGGGCATCTACGCCCCACAGCCAACGACGACGTTTCCACTCCCATCCGGTCAAGACTGCCACAAGAACCAGCAGCATCAGAGAGCAGGTCATGGGAGTGGGCCATGCCCCACCCCGCCCGCATTCAGAGGCCTCCAGCAGGGTCTGTTCCTCCTTGGTCAGCGGGCAGATTCCTCCATCCACGCCTGCCACATGAGCTTGGGCAAAAGCCTGCTCCAACAGCAAGGGGATAAACATCGCTTCTCGCCGGCTAATCGGGCGGTCGGCCTCGCTACCCAAACAGAGGTCCATGCCTAGACGCGACCACGGAGAGCCCTCGCTGTAACGGTGGATCAGGGTACGGAAAGTAAGCTGTTCCTGAGGTTCGTCCATCGGCTCGGCATAGACGACACGGCCTTGCAACGCCTTCTCTATCAAGTCGCGCGGTCGGGTCGAGCAGTTGTCAAAAAAGAAGTTGTATCGGTACATCCTGTTCTCGGGCAGGTAATTCTCGCTCAGCAGATCAGCCAATCGGAGAGCAGACGCACTGTCCAATTGCAGCGGTTGCTCCTTCACCCACCGTCCTTCCCACGCATACTGCGCCAAGAAGCGCTTATACTCCGTCGCTCCCAACAGATAGTCTGTCTCACCGAGAGCGAAGCGCAGCACAAAGTGAGGGGTATGGAAATTGAAGATGCCATAGTTGAACACCAAGTCCACTTCCGAATCGGACTGCTGCATCCGCAAGGCGGTATGACCAAACAAGGAGTAGATCTCCTCACCCGGTCCGCAAGTCAGCAAGCTGAAGCGAGGGACTTCCCGCTCGGTTGCCAACAGTCGTAGCGGAAGCAGAAGAAGCAGCATCCAGCCCCCCATGCAGAGTCGGTGTCGCAGATTCCTATTCATAGTCGCCGTGGTTCGATAGAGTGTTCTTTCAACAGCTGAGGCCAAGCCTCACAAAGGGCTTGCATGGAGGGATAGAGCAAGTCGGCTCCCGCTTCAAGGAGCACTCGGGCATCCAGCGGACCCGTATTGACCGCAATGGTATAGATGCCGGCTGCCACGGCTGCCTGCACGCCGATGGGGGCATTCTCCACAACTACAGCCTCATCAGCAACAACACCAGCCTTCTTCAACCCCATAAGGTAGGGTTCGGGATGCGGCTTGCCATAGCGCACATCGAAAGCGGTGACCATGTGGTCGGAGGTAAAAATGCCGGGGAACTGGTGGTTGAGTCGATCCAGCAAGGTGCGTTGCCCACTGCCGGTCACCAATACAGGGATGAGTCCGCCAGCCTTGACCTGCAGCAGCAGTTCCCACGCACCGGGCATAGCCTCAGGTTCGGGATATTGGCTGAACTCACGACTCTTTTCGGCATAGATGGTCTCGATCAGTTCGGGCGGGGCTTCGCCTCCGTATTGGCGACCATAGACAATGTTGATAGTGCCGGTACCGGTACGGCCTTCGTGCAGGTAGGCCTCCTCACGACTGAGGTGCAAGCCGTGACGTTCCATCACGGTGTGCCAGGCGGCAGCATGATAGGGCATGGAGTTGAACAGTACGCCGTCCATATCAAACAGCACGGCTCGGAGGTGTTTGGGAAATGTCATGTATAATAAGGGTTAATACGCAAGTAAAAACAGAGACACGGAGGGTAAAGCGCTGTGCCTCCGTGTCTCTGTGTACTATCGGCAATGTCTTACAGACGTGCCTGAATAGCCTTGGACTCAGCTTCGTAGCCGGGC